>NZ_JAKWFH010000100.1:0-12744 GCF_029522185.1 Burkholderia sp. IO2
GCGGGGCCCGCGCCGCTGCCGCCACCGGACGGCCCATCGCCTGCGCGCGCGACCACGGTCGGCCAGCGCACGTGCAGCGGCGTCGACAGGGCGGCACCGGCCGCCGCCGACACGAACGCGTCAGGCGCGCCGGTGCCGCGCGGTCCGGGCGTCAGCGCGCGCCGGACCGCGACGCCAAATCGCTCACGAACGGACAACGGGCACAGGATCGCATCGGGCATGAACGGGACTCCGGGCGGCGGCCGCGGGCGTCATTGCCCGCACGGACCTCAAGCGCGCGATCAAGCAAACAGCGGGCCCGGCAAGGTGGTTCGGCTTGGTTCCAGCCGACCGGCACGCCCGATGCGCGACGCGTACGTTTCGACGGCCCCGACAGGACTCGCGAACCATGACACGCTCGACCTCACTCGACACCGACACGCGCGACGAAGATCGCGGCAACAGCACGCCCGGTCCCGACGGCAAACGCCCCGGCACGGCCACGCCGCCGCCGCGCAGCGCGCACGATCCCGCCGAAGGCAAGCCGGACGAGCCGGAAAACGGCACGCCGCAGGATCGCGCACCATCCCGCAAGCGCGAAGACGCGCGATAGCCGCGCATTGCGCCGCACCGCGCGCGCGGTCGGCCGCGACAGGCGGCGGCATAAATGACAAGCCGTTGAAAAATCGCGGACGCCCGCCGGCACGCAGCCCCGAAACGCTCACGCGCCGGCAGGCGCGGCGGCGAAGCAGGAATGCAGGTTGCTGTACCGGGTAATGGATCTTTCATTCACCCGTCGCCTGCCCTGCATGACGCTCCCCGACCCGTCCGATTTCCCTGTTCGCGCGGTGCCGCTGGCGCCGCTGGCGAAAGAACGCGCAACGATCATCTGCCATCGCAACCAGCGCGTGCTGCTGGTCGCCCGACGGCCGTCGTCGCGCTGGACGTTGCCGGGCGGCGTGATTCGGCGCGGCGAATCGGCGCTCGACGCCGCGCATCGCGAGCTTCGGGAGGAAACGGGACTCGTCGATCTCGAACTCGCGTATTTCTTCTACGTGGACGGCAGCGTGAAACGCCATCACGTGTTCGTCGCGAGCCTGCCGCGCGGCGCGCACGCGTGCCCGGGCCGGGAAATCGCGCTGTGCCGCTGGGTCGGCATCGACGCGGTGCCGCACTGGCCGGCGAGCGCGCCGACGCAGCGCATCATCCGCCAGTTCGCGGATCTGTGCGCCGCGTGCGGCCTGTCACCGGCGCCGGTCAAGCGTCTTTCGTCGCCTCGTTGAGCCCGGCGACCGGCGGCTGCGCATCACGCGCGAGCCCTTGCGCGAAGACTTTCAGTCCTTCGAGCAGCGGCGTCAACGCCTCCCACAGCGCCTCGTCGTGCAGCAGCCGGTAGACGCCGCGCACGCCGGGCGCGACATGCTCGTGCTGCGCCGGCTGCCAGGCGCCCACGTGATGCAGCGCGTCGGCCGCCGCGAACGCGGCGCGACCGAACTGTTCCGGCGGAATGCGCGACAGCGCCGTCACGAGCATCGCGAGATTCTGCATGCCGCTCTGCATGCCGGGCTTGTCGAGCACGTCGACGAACGTGTCGGCCAGCCGCGCGTTCGCCGTGACGACCTCGTTCGCGAAACGCAGGAAGCCGTGTCGATGCAGGCTGCCGAGCAGGTGTTCGAGCGCGTCGTGCGCGCCGGGCTCCGGATGCGGAGGCGTCGTATCGGGGGGCTGGCGGTCGGTCATGGGCTTGCTCCGGTTGGGGCGCCAGGCTGCCGTCGTGCCGGCAGCCGTGCGTGCGCCGAATGCGTGTCGTAGTCGTTCACCGGCCCCCGCCGGTGCGGGCAGCCGCGGCCGCGTCAGTGCGAATGGCCGCCGGGCGGCGCCTTGTATTCGCTGCGCGCGCCCATCGCGTCCTCGACGTGATGCACGCCATGCAGCGCGGCGACGCCGTCGATCAGCGCCTGCCTTTCGGCCTCCTCGACCTGTCCGGTCAGGCACACGTTGCCGCGCTCGACGCTCACGTCGATGTCGCGCGGGCGACCGACGAGCCGGCCGAGCGCCGCACGCACGCGCTCGGCGACCTGCACGTCGCTCGCATCGCCCGCGAGCCAGTCCGCCCGCAGGCCGGCGATCGCGCCGCGCGCATGGTCGGCCGCCCGCTTCGCCTGCGTATTCGCATAATCGGCCACGCCGTGCCGGCCCGCAACCGCCTTGTCGCGCAGATACGCGCGCCGGCGCCGGCCGGACGACGGATCGAGGAAGTACATCGCGGCCGCGCCGCAGGCGACGGCCACCGCAAGATTCAACAGCGGATTCGAAGGGGTTCTGGAGTTCATGGAAGCACCGTAGGCAATACCCGGAACGACCGGGCTTCGTTTCGGGTTGCAGCACGTGCCGTTCCCCGCTGCGAGCGTCGTGGGCACGCCGGTCTGCCGCGATGCGACGCCGGAAACGACAAGCGTTTGAAAAATCATCGGGCCGCGCATCGCGCGATCAGGCGATCAGGATTCGGGCGGCGTATCGGCCGTTTCCGCGCGTGTGCCGCCCGGCTCGTCCTCGCCGCGCTCGGCCGCGCGCTGCGCCATTTCGACGTAGGTCTGCGCCAGCGCGCGCAATTCTTCCTCCGACGCATCCTCGATCCCGATCAGCCGGTCGCTCGCCGCGCGCGTGACCGCGAGCAATTCGTCGAGCTTCAGGTGCAGCGCCACGCTGTCGCGGTTCTGGTTGCGCTGCAGCAGGAACACCATCAGGAACGTGATGATCGTGGTGCCGGTATTGATCACCAACTGCCATGCGTCGGAGTAGTGAAACACGGGCCCGCTCACGAGCCACAGCACGGTGATGGCGACCGCGCTGCCGAACGCGACCGGCGAGCCGGCCCAGGTCGTCACGCCCGACGCGAAACGTTCGAACGCGCGGGTGACCGCGTGCCCGCTCGGCGCGGAACCGGCGCCGGGCTTGCACGCCGTGTCGCGACGGTCGCTCGGTGGTTCGTTGGGTTCGCGCATGACAGCCTCCGGATTCGATGGTTGGTTGGAATGTGCGCATGAACCGCGTCGCCGCCCGCCGCGAACCGGACGCATGCAGGGCCGCCCGGGGGCCGGTCCCGTGTGCGCGCCGTCGGAACAAGCATCGCGCGTGCCCGTGCGGCGGCGGCTTTACCGCGGCGCGTGCGTGTCCTCGTCGTCCGGGAAATAGCGCGTGTCGGTCAGCTGCGCGATGCCGTCGAGATCCGGAAAGATCGTCGCGACGCTCACGCCGACACCGGCGAGTTCCTGCCGGATCGTCGCGAACCGCGCGCCCGGCACGACGATGCGGATGAGGCGGCCGGCGAAATCCGCATGCTCGTCGAGCGGCACGAAGCGCTCGGCGCCGGTGTCGTAGCCGTGAATCGTGAACCAGCCGTCCTGCGCGGTGATCCGCGGCATCACGTGACGCGGCCGGAACACCTTGGTGCGCGTAACCTCCAGCGGGGCGCGCCGCTCGGCGGCGGTCGCGATGTCGTCGGCGTCGTGCGCGAGGCACCACACCACGCCGTCGCCGCCCGCTTCGCCCGCGCGCCTGACCGCGAACCACAGAGCGGCGAGCGCGTTGCCGGACCAGTCGAGCAGCCGTGTGCGCATCCCGTGCTGCTGCGCGAGCGCGAGCCAGTCGCACGCATCGAGGTTCTGTCCGGGTTCCAGGTGCGGCAGCGCGCGCCGCGTGAATTCGTCGAGCATCCGCGCTTCGACGTCGGGCGACGCGCGCTGTCGCGCGATGCCCGGCACGAGCGGCCAGCCGGCATTGCACTGGCCGCGAAAGAGGCGCAGCGCCATCGTCTGCCGCTGCGCGCCGATCGCGGCCATGTAGTCGGCCACGCTGTCGATCGAGCGATCTGCCGCGTCACGTTCACCGTCCATCCATCACCCCTCCTGTCGCGGTTGCCGGTACGCGCCGCCGTCGCGTCGGCACGTGTCCGCTGTCGCCGCTGACCGGATGCGCAGCCGCCGGTACGGCCGACCGCGCATCCCGTCCCGCCCCGCGATTCACGGCGTCTTGCCGTGCTCCTTCTGCCAGCGTTCCATCAGCGCGATCTCGTCGCGCTGCGCGGCGACGATCCGGCTCGCGAGCTGCCGCAGCGTCGGGTCCTTGCCGTATTTCAGCTCGACCTGCGCCATGTCGATCGCGCCCTGGTGATGCGGCGCCATGTGCGAGACGAAATCGCGATCGGCGTCGCCCGTGTACGGGGCGCTTTCCATCGCTTCCATCATCTTGCGGTCGGCACGCTTGAATGCCTGCGTGGATGAATCCGGCACGCTGGCCGGATTGGCGGGACGCAACTGCGCCGCCGCGGGCAGCGCCGACGCGCACACGGCCAGCAGGGTGCAGGCGGCCCCGCGGCGCAGGGATGAACGGTTGAATGCAGACATGAGACGAATCCTCGCTAAGAGATTGAACGGTTCGCGTGCGGCTCTCCTCTCGTTCGCACGCATCGCGACGACGGAGGCCGCGCGGCACGCGTCACCGCCATCGCGCACGCGCATGCGCGTCGCCGCGCGCGACCAGCGCGCGGATGCGGTCGGCGGTGCGGCACGCGATCGCCTGGATCGTCAGCGACGGATTCACGCCGCCGACGGTCGGAAACACCGAGCCGTCGCACACCCACAGGTTCGGGATGTCCCAGCTGCGGCAATCGGCATCGACGACGCTCGTCGCCGGGTCGTCGCCCATCCGCACGGTGCCGGCGAGATGGCACGTGTCGTCCTCCTCGTGCCAGATGTCGCGCGCGCCGGCCGCTTCCAGCGAACGGCCCATCTGCGCGAGCGCATGGCGAATCATCCGGCGATCGTTGTCGTCGTACGAATAGGTGACGCGCGCGACCGGCAGCCCGAACGCGTCGCGCTCGTCGGCGAGCGTCACGCGGTTGTCCGCGCGCGGCAGCGTCTCGCCGACGATCTTCAGGCCGGCCTGGAAGTTGTAGCGCGCCATCTCGCGCTTCAGCGCATCGCCCCACAGCCCGCGCGCGGCGACCTTGCGCGCCCATTCGATCGGCAGCGGCCCCTGGCTCATCCAGCAGTAGCCGCCGAAGAAATCCTTGCCTTCGTCCGCGTAGTTCCAGTGCTCGGTGATCGACAGCGACGGCGGGCCCTTGTACCAGCGCACTTCGTCGTCCATCGTCCCCCACGACGCCTGGTTGAGCTGCGCCATCAGATAGCGGCCGACGAGGCCCGAACGGTTCGCGAGCCCCTGCGGATGCCGCCCGTTCGCGGACAGCAGCAGCAGGCGCGGCGTCTCGATCGCGTAACCGGCGACGACGACGTTGCGCGCGCGCTGGAAATGCGTGCGGCCGTCGCGCCGGTAGTGCACGCCGGTCGCGCGATCGCCTTCGGCCTCGATCCGCAGCGCCATCGCGAGATCGCGCACCTCGGCGCCGGCCGCGACCGCGCGCGGAATCCACGTGACGAGCGCGCTCTGTTTCGCGTTGGTCGCGCAGCCGGCGATGCAGAAGCCGCGATACACGCACGGATGCGCGCGGCCGCGCGGCGCGGACAGCGTAGCGAGCGGCGTCGGCGTCCAGTCGATGCCCATTGCCTCCGCGCCGCGTGCGAGCACGAGCGCGGCCGCGTTCAGTTCATGCGCGCGATACGGATAGCGCGGCCGCGGCGGACCCCACGGGTAATTCACCGGCCCGCTGATCTTCAACGCCTGTTCGACCTCGCGGTAGTAGCGCCACATCTCGCGCCAGTCGAGCGGCCAGTCGACGCCGTAGCCGAGCGCGCTGCGCGAGCGAAACCACTCGGGCCTGAACCGCAGCGACACCATCGCGAAGTGCACCGTGCTGCCGCCGATCGCCCGGCCGCTGTTGTTGGTGCCGAGCGTGAGCGGATCGGCGCCGTCGCAGATCCGCTCGTCGGTCCAGAACAGCTTGTGCTGATGCGTCTCGTCCGACGCGAATTCCTCGAGTGGCCGCCACCATGCACCCGCGTCGAGCGCGACGACCGAAAAGCCGTATTCGGCGAGCTTGCACGCGAGCGTGCCGCCGCCCGCGCCGGTGCCGACGATCACGAAGTCGACCTCATCGTCGTCGCGGAACATCCGCATCGGCGACCAGCCGCCGACCCGCAGCGGATCGGGCGCACGGCCGTCGCGGCCGCGCGGCGTCGGGGCGGACAGCGGTTCATCGGCGGCCATCGCGATCGCCCTCCTCCATGCGCATTTCCGCTTCCCACGGGTCGCGGCGGTTGAAGTCCATCCGTACGTAGCCGCGCGGGCTCGCGGGGCCGCCGAAGCCGATCTCGTTCCACGCGAACGGATGGCCGTAGTACGCGCCGCAGACGTCCATCAGCACGCGCTTGGTGAAGAACGTGCGCGGGTCCATGCCGTCCCACGCCGGTTCCAACTGCCGGTCGACGTCGCCTTGCTGTACCGCGTGCAGCAACGCATCGGCGTCGCGCGCGCCGAGCGCCGCGAACGGGCAACCATGCGCGTGCCGCGCCATCGCATCGAGCGCGGCGAGCCCCGTCTGCCACGCGACGCGCAGCGGCGGAAGGCGTGCATCGCGATAGCCGTCGCCGTCGTCGGCCGCGAGCCGCGCGTCGACCAAGGCGGCGGTCGGGATCGCGCCCGCACCGCCCGGCTGCTGCGGAACGATGCGCGCGCACAACGCGCCGAGCGTCGCGAATCGTTCGGCATCCAGATAGCGTGGCGCATGGGCCGCGACACGCAGGCGCGCATCGATTACGCGCCGCGTCGCATCGTTCCACGATGGCGTGTCGCGCTTGGCGAGCACGTCGTAGCCCGGATAGCGCGGCAGCGCGACCGCGTTGCGGTTCGTATCGCTCATGGCGCCTCCCGTTCGGCGAGCGCGGTCGCGGCGAGCCCCGCGATCGCGAGCGCGGTGAAGCTCGGCGGCGCCGGCAGCGGCGGGCCCGACAGCAGGTTCTGCGACCAGTTGCGCCAGCCGCCCATCTGCCGCGCGACGCCGCGCACATGAAACGCGACGCCGACGAACCCGAGCACGGCCGTCGCGCGCAGCCAGCCGCGGCAGAACCGCCGGTCGGCGCGCGGACGCGACAGCGCGAGCTGCGCGGTCGCCAGTGCGGCCACCGGCGGCACGACGAGCGGCGCGAACATCGCGCGATGCTGGAAGGCGCCGCGAAAATGCAGCAGCCCGACTTCACCGAGCGTGCCGACGAGCCCCGCCGCAACGAGCCCGGCCAGCGCGCGCCCGGCCGGCAGTCCGGCGAGCCGCGGCGCGTCGGCCGGGCTCTCGCGCAGCCGCTCGCCCGCCGCCCCCAGCGCGCCCGACAGCAGCAGCGCGAACGGCGCACCGAGCGGCGCGCCATAGAACAGGTTGTGCCAGCTGAACCCGCCCGGTCGCTTCGTCACGTTGTACAGGTGGAACGCGGAACCGGCGACACCGACCGCGGCCGCTGCGACGTGCACCGCGTCGCGCAGCCGGTGGCGCACGGGCGTGTCGTCCGCGTGGCCGTGCACGCTCGCGATCACCGACAGCGTCGACATCGCGAGCGGCGCGAGCATCGCGCGATTGTGAAAGGTGCCGCGATAGTGCTCGACGCCGCTGTCCGCGAGCACCGAGCCGGCCAGCAGCAGCGCGCTGCGGTTCAGCAGCCGCGCGGCGTCGGCGAGCAACCTGTCGCGCTCGGCGGCGCGATGTCGGGGGTGTCGCATCGTTCCTCCTGGTCGGGATTCAAAGCGCGAGATCCAGCAGATCGGCGGCGCGCAATTCGAGGCCGAGCCCGGCGCGCGTCGCGTCGATCTCGAGCGCGCCGTCGACGAGCCGCGGCGCGCCGTCGAACAGCATCCGCTCGATGCGCACGTGATCGTGGAACCACTCGACGTGGCGCAGGCGCGGCGCCGCGCATCCGATGTGCCGGTGCAGCGCGGGCGCGCAATGCGCGGACAGGTCGACGTGATGCGCATCGGCAAGCGCGGCGGCCGCGAGAAAGCCGCTGACGCCGCCGCAGCGCGTCGCGTCGGCCTGCAGCACGTCGACCGCGTGGCCTTCCAGCAAGCGCCGGAAATCGTCGGGCGTATACGCGTACTCGCCGGCGGCGATGTCGACCCGCGCGCCGACGTGCTCGCGCACGAACCGCAGCCCGTCGACGTCGTCGCTGCTGACGGGCTCCTCGAACCAGCGGATGTCGCAATCGGCGGCGGCCTGCGCGAACGCGAGCGCGGTGCGCGGCGCATACGCGCCGTTCGCATCGACGAACAGGTCGACGCCCGGCCCGAGCGCATCGCGCGCCGCGCGCACGCGCGACGGATCGCGTGCATCGTCCACGCCGATCTTGATCTTGCACGCGCGCACGTGCCCGGCGCGCCAGCCGTCGAGCTGCGCGGCGAGCGTCGGCGCATCGTAAGTCGTGAAACCGCCGCTGCCGTACACCGGCACGCGCTCGCGCAAGCGGCCGAGCAGCAGCGCGAGCGGCACGTCGGCGAGTTTTGCCTTTGCGTCCCACAACGCGGCGTCGAGCGCCGAGATCGCGGTCGCCGCGATTCCGCCGCGGCCGACGTTGCGCACCGCGCGCCACAGCGCGTCGACGGCGGCCGGGATGTCCACCACCGGCCGGTTGCGCAGCACGCCGGCCAGCAGCGACGTCACGAGCGGCACGGCGCTCGCGTCCGTGTACGTATAGCCGAGCCCCGTCACGGGCCCCGCGTCGATCTCGACGACGACGACCGTCGTCGCGGTCCATGCGTAGGTGCCGTCGGCTTCGGGCCGGTCGGTCGGCACGCGGTACGCGCGGGCGCGCACGTCGTCGATCGCCGGCGCGGCGGAAAGTGCCATCGTTGCGCTCCGGTCAGCTTGCTTGTTGCTTGCGGTGCGGCGTGCAACCGCTGTGCCCGGCTTCTGCGGCGCGGCACGTGCCTTGCGCGGCAGCCTCGCATCGGCTCATCCCGAACCAAGGAGAAACGGCATGGCGACAGTGGCGGATTTCATCGTCGAGCGGCTGTACGACTGGGGCGTGCGCCGCATCTACGGCTACCCGGGCGACGGCATCAACGGCTTTTTCGGCGCGCTGAACCGCGCGGACGGCAAGATCGAATTCATCCAGGCGCGCCACGAGGAGATGGCGGCCTTCATGGCGTCCGCGCATGCAAAATTTACAGGCGAGCTGGGCGTATGCGTCGCGACCTCGGGCCCCGGCGCCGCGCACCTCGTGACCGGCCTGTACGACGCGCGGCTCGACCACATGCCGGTGCTCGCGATCGTCGGCCAGCAGGCGCGCGCGGCGCTCGGCGGCCACTATCAGCAGGAAGTGGATCTACCGGCGCTTTACAAGGACGTTGCGGGTGCATTCGTTCAGCTGGCGACGGTGCCCGGCCAGGTGCGTCACCTGGTCGATCGCGCGGTGCGCACCGCGCTCGGCGCGCGCACGGTCACCGCGCTCGTGCTGCCGAACGACCTGCAGGAGCTCGACTACGCGCCGCCGAAGCGCGCGCACGGCACCGTGCATTCGGGGGTCGGCTACACGGCGCCGAAAGTCGTGCCGTATGCGGACGACCTGCGGCGCGCGGCCGACGTGCTCAACGCGGGGTCGAAAGTCGCGCTGCTGGTCGGCGCCGGTGCGCTGAAGGCGACCGACGAGGTCATCGCGGTGGCCGACCGGCTCGGCGCGGGCGCCGCGAAAGCGCTGCTCGGCAAGGCCGCGCTGCCGGACGACCTGCCGTGGGTCACCGGTTCGATCGGGCTGCTCGGCACCAAGCCGAGCTACGAGCTGATGACCGAATGCGACACGCTGCTGGTGGTCGGCTCGGGTTTTCCGTATTCGGAATTCCTGCCGAAGGAAGGCCAGGCGCGCGGCGTGCAGATCGACCTGAAGGCCGACATGCTGAGCCTGCGCTACCCGATGGAAGTCAACCTCGTCGGCGACAGCGCCGAGACGCTGCGCGCGTTGCTGCCGCTCTTGAACGAGCGTCGCGACACCGCATGGCGCGACCGGATCGCGAAATGGAACCACGACTGGCACGAGACGCTCGCCGCCCGCGCGGCCGCGAAAGCCAGCGCGGGGCGCGGCGTGAACCCGCAGCGCGCGTTTACCGAGCTGTCGCCGCGCCTGCCCGACGACGTGATCCTGACGAGCGATTCGGGCTCCTGCGCGAACTGGTATGCGCGCGACCTGATGATGCGGCGCGGGATGATGGGGTCGTTGTCCGGCGGGCTCGCGTCGATGGGCGCCGCGGTGCCGTACGCGATCGCCGCGAAATTCGCGCACCCGGTGCGCCCGGTGATCGCGATGGTCGGCGACGGCGCGATGCAGATGAACAACATGGCCGAACTGATCACGGTCGCCAAATACTGGCGCCAGTGGCCCGACCCGCGCTGGATCTGCATGGTGCTGAACAACGAGGACCTGAACCAGGTCACGTGGGAGCAGCGTGTGATGGAAGGCGACCCGAAGTTCGACGCGTCGCAGCAGATCCCGAACGTGCCGTACTACCGCTTCGCGACGCTGCTCGGCCTCAAGGGCATCTACGTCGACGATCCGGAACAGCTCGGCGCCGCATGGGACGAAGCGCTCGCGTCCGACCGGCCGGTCGTGCTCGAAGTGAAGAGCGACCCCGAGGTGCCGCCGCTGCCGCCGCACGTGACGCTGCAGCAGGCGAAGCATTTCGCCGAAACGCTGGTGAAAGGCGACGCGCGCGAAGCCAACGTGATCGTCGAGACCGCGCGGCAGGTGCTGTCGGCCGTGCTGCCCGGCAACGGCGAACACGGCGACAAGGCCGGCAAAGGCAGCAAGGGCGGGAAAGGCGAATCGTAGGCAACGCACGCGCGGACGGCGCGTCATCCTAGCCGATGTCGACGTCGTCCCGCCCGTCGCCCTGCAGCGCGAGCGCCGCATTCACGAGCCCGACCTGCGCGAGCGTGAACGGAAAATTCCCGCACAGGCGCCGCGTGTGCACGTCGTATTCCTCGGACAGCAGCCCGACGTCGTTGCGCAAGCCGAGCAGCCGCTCGAACAGCGCGTGCGCGTCGTCGTCGCGCCCCTGCATCCGGTACACCTGCACGAGCCAGAAGCCGGCCGCGAGAAACGCGCCTTCGTCGCCTTCGCAACCGTCCGCGAAACGCGGCGGCCGATAGCGGAACGGCAAGCCGTCGTCGACCAGTTCGCGCTCGATCGCGGCGACCGTCGCGACCACGCGCGGATCGGACGCGTCGAGCATCCCGGTCAGCGGAATCAGCAGCAGGCTCACGTCGATGCCGTCGCCGTCGAAGCGATCGACGAAGCGGCCCAATTGCGCGTGATAACCGTGCTCGAGCACCTCCGCGCGCACCGCGTCGGCCCAGCGCCGCCACACGTCGAGCGGTGCGTGGTGGCCGAATGCGCGCGCGGAACGGTACGCGCTTTCGACCGCGGCCCATACCATCACCTTCGACGACGTGAACGGATGCCGGCCGCTGCGCACCTCCCAGATCCCTTCGTCCGGCTCGCGCCAGATCGTCGCGAGATGTTCGAGCAGGCGCCGTTCGAGCGTCCACGCGTCGTCGTCGGGCGGCAGCCCGTGCCGGCGCGCCTGGTACAGCGCCCCGAGCACCTCGCCGTACACGTCGAGCTGCAACTGGTCGGCTGCCGCGTTGCCGAAGCGCACCGGTTGCGCGCCTTCGTAACCGGCCAGATGCGCGGCTTCCCACTCGGCCGCACGCCGGCCGCCGTCGGCCGCATACAGCACCTGCAGTTGCGACGGATGATCGGCGATCGCGCGCACGAGCCAGTCGCGCCAACGCGCGGCTTCGTCGCGATAGCCGCAGCGCACCAGCGCGCGCAGCGTGAAACTCGCATCGCGCAACCAGCAGAACCGGTAGTCCCAGTTGCGCTTGCCGCCGAAGCGCTCGGGCAACGAACTGGTCGGCGCCGCGACGATGCCGCCGGTGCGCAGGCTCGACAGCAGTTTCACCGTGATCAGTGCGCGCTCGATCGCGTCGCGATGCGGGCCCTCGGCGGCGTTGCAATCCGACCAGACGCGCCAGAACGCCTGCGTGTCGCGCAGCGACGCGTACGCGTCGGGCACGGCCGGCGCCGGGTCGAACGAACGCGCGTAACTGATGCAGAAATCCACCCGCTCGCCCGCCGCGATCCGTCGCGTGCCGACCAGCCGGTCGCTCTGCACGTCGAGCCGCGCATCCGTGTCGAGCCACATCGCATCGCCGCCCGTCATCATCCGCCAGCGCCGGCCGAAACGCCGGCACCACGGCAGCGCGCTGCCGTAGTCGAAGCGCACGCCGAGGTCGATATCGACGTCGACCGTCCCGCGCTCGCCCTTCACGCTGCGGATCAGGCATGGATCGGGCGCGTTCCAGCTCATCCAGTCGGTGAGCGTGATGCGGCCCGACGAGGTGTCGAACGTCGTTTCGAGTATCGCGGTGCCCGGCAGATAGCGACGCGTGGCGCGGGCATCGTGCTCGCGCGGCGCGATCCGGAACCGGCCGTTGTCCGGCGTACCGACGAGCGCGGCGAAGCACGGCGGCGAATCGAAGTCCGGCCAGCACAGCCAGTCGATGCTGCCGTCGCGCGCGACGAGCGCCGCGCTGCGTCCGTCGCCGACAAGCGCGTAATCCTCGATCCGCATCGCGCTCACCGGTGCCATTTGCGCGCGGCGGAAAAGGCAGCCGCGAGCACCGCGACGGCCGCGCCGAACGCGAGCGCGCGCGACGCGCCGAGCCCTGCCTCGGCGCCGGCGCGGCGCGCTTCGTCGGTGAACGCGCCGCGCGTCGCATGCCGGCCCGGCACCGGCTCCCACAGGTTCGACGGGCGCGGGCCGGCC
>NZ_JAKWFH010000101.1:0-12401 GCF_029522185.1 Burkholderia sp. IO2
CTGTCCAAGGTCGCGCTTGTTGCCTGCATGCGCAAGCTCCTAACCATGCTCAATGCCATGGTCAAAACCAACACGCCTTGGGACGATTCACTTCATCGGGCTTGACTCGGAAGACGGTTACTCAGTCCCAACGGCCGCGCCAGCCGCCACCGTCACGCCAGGCGCGCTCGCGCCACTCGTGCTCGCGCCATTCACGGCGGCGCCACTCGTGTTCACGCCACTGACGCGCACGCCAGTCGTCATCGCGATAGCCGACCGGCGCGTACATCACCGGCGGCGGCGGCGCGACGTAGACCGGCGCCGGCGCCGTGTAGACGCCCGGCACGCCGATGCCGACCGACAGGTCGACGTGGGCCGATGCGACGCCCGAGGCTGCCAGCGCCGCTACACCGAGAACTGCACCGAGAATCAGTTTCTTGCTCATCTCGCGACTCCCTGCACGTGTCGTGCTTCATGTGAATACGGTTCGGAGTCTAGGCATCGGACGCTGACACAGGTGAAACGGGTATGCGAGACAGGTAACGGACGTTTACGGGTGCCCGCAAAGCCTTGCGGGACAAGAAAGAGGTGGCGTTCCACACCCCGTTGCAACGATGCGTCGGGTCGGTAAAAAGGGGAATTTTCGGCACGAAACCGGGCAACGGGATCGAACCCGCCGGTGGGCATCGCGAGCGAACCGCCCTCACCTTCGCGGCGCGAGCGGTTCGCAGCAGCGCTGCGTTACGCGCGGATATCGTCGACGCTGCGCAGCCAGTGCACGCTGAACAGGTGGTCCGCGTCGGTCCACACGGTATCGGGCTCGAACCCGGCGCGGCGCGCCATCGCATGAAAGCCGTCGATCGTGAACTTGTGCGAATTCTCCGTATGGATGCGTTCGCCGGCTTCGAAGCGGAACGTATGGCCGCGCACGTGCACGGTCTGCGCGACGTCGCTGACGAGATGCATCTCGATGCGCTGCCGCCCGCGATCGTAGAACGCGCAGTGCGAGAACGCGTCGACGTCGAAGTCCGCGCCGAGCTCCGCGTTCGCGCGCACCAGCAGGTTCAGGTTGAACTGCGCGGTCACGCCCTGCGCGTCGTTGTACGCGTGATGCAGCGTACGCTCGTCCTTCACGAGATCGGCGCCGACCAGCAGGCCGCCGCCGCGCAGCAGCCGCGCCGCGTCGCGCAGGAACGTGTCGGCCTCTTCCGGCGAGAAGTTGCCGATCGTCGAGCCGGGAAAGAAGCCGATGCGCCGCCGCGGCGTCTCGGTCAGCGCGGCCAGTTGCTCGGCCTTCGTGTAGTCGGCCGCGAGCGGCGCGACGTCGAGCCACGGATAGGCCGCCCGCAGCCGCGCGGCCGCGCCGTGCAGGTAATCGGCGGAGATGTCGACCGGCACGTAGCGCGCCGGTGCGTTCGCGTAATTGTTCGCGAATGCGTCGAGCAGCACGCGGATCTTCTCGAGCGAACCCGCGCCGAACTCGACGATGTCCGCATGCGGGCCGACGCGCTGCACGATCTCGGCCGCGCGATCGCGCAGGATGCCGAGCTCGGTGCGCGTCGGATAGTACTCGGGCAGTTCGCAAATGCGGTCGAACAGCGCGGAGCCGGCTGCATCGTAGAAGTATTTCGGCGGGATGCTGCGCGGCGTGCGCGACAGTCCGTCGATCAGGTCGCGCTCGAACGCGCTCGGCCGCGAATCGCGGGCGGGTTGCAGGCCACCGCTCGTGGCCGTCAGGTCAGACGTCTCGCGCAAGTCGCACTCCCGTGAATTGCCAGCGTGCCGCCGGCGGAAAGAAATTGCGGTACGTCGGCCGTTCGTGCCCGGGCGGCGTCGCGATGCTGCTGCCGCGCAGGACCTGCTGGCCGACCATGAACTTGCCGTTGTATTCGGCCGCGACCCCGGCGAGCGGCCGAAAGCCCGGATACGGCTCGTAGGACGACCGCGTCCACTGCCACACGTGGCCGAGCATCTGCCGGATACCGTCGGCCGCGAACGCGGTTTCCCATTCGAATTCGGTCGGCAGCCGCGCGCCGGCCCATTCCGCATACGCGGCCGCTTCGTAGAAGCTCACGTGGCACACCGGCGCGTCGGGTGCGAGCGGCTCGACGCCGTGCAGGCCGAAGGTCCGCCGCACGCGCGTGGCGGCCGCATCGTCGTCGTCCGGCATCCAGTACGCGGGCCCTTGCCACCCTTCCCGCTGCACCATGGCCCAGCCGTCGGACAGCCAGAATTCGGGGCGCGTATAGCCGCCATCGGCGACGAACGCCGCGAATTCCGCGTTCGTCACGAGGCGATTCGCGATCTCGTACGGCCGCACGAGCGCGGTGTGACGCGGCCGTTCGTTGTCGAACGAGAACGCGTCGCCATCGTGGCCGATCTCGACGAGCCCGCCGGGCTGGTGCAGCCAGCGCAACGGGCCGGCGTCGCCCGCGGCGAGCGCGCATCCGGCTTCGTCGCCCGTGCGCGGCCGGAATGCCGGCCGCAACGGGTTGCACGAGAACGCATGGAGCATGTCGGTGACGATCAGTTCCTGATGCTGCTGCTCGTGATGCAGGCCGAGCACGAGCTCGGGTGCGATCGCGTCGAGCAGCGCCGCATCGGCGCCGGCCAGCGCGCGCAGCATCGCATCGTCGACGTATTGCCGATATGCATGCACCTCGTCGAGCGATGGACGCGTGAGCAGCCCGCGCTGCGGCCGCGGATGGCGCGGGCCGAGCGCTTCGTAATAGGAATTGAAGAGGAACTGGAATGCGTCGTCGAACGGCGCGTAGCCGGGCACGCGGCGCATCAGCACGACGGTTTCGAAAAACCAGGTCGTATGCGCGAGGTGCCATTTCGTCGGACTCGCGTCCGGCATCGACTGCACGGCCTGGTCTTCGGCGGACAGCGTCGCGGTCAGCGCGACGCTATGGGCGCGCACGTCCTGGTAACGGCGCTGAAGCTGGGATGCAAGAAGGCTCATCGGTTTACCGTCCACGTCGCGATTCGCTGCGTTGCGTTGCCGGAAAAGGGAAAGCCTTGCGCTCGAATGCGCGCGGCTGACGTGCGACCTGCTGCTGCGTCGTCGGGCAGCCGGCGCGCGCGCCGGGCCGCGGATGCGGCGTCACTTCATCTGCCCGTGCAGAACAGTATGGTCCAGAAATGTGAACGTCGCGAATCGGATTTCGGCTGAAACGAACAAGAAAGAAAAATGAAAGCATTCGTGATGTCGGCATCGCATGTGCAACGGACCGTCGGCGCCGGTCGCGACGGGGCTCGGCCGGCGGACGCAATACCCATGCCCGCGGCTGCGCACTCCTGACGCCCGGTGACAACCGCACGGCGGGCGTGAAAGGTCGATGGCGCGCGTTCGTCGGAAGCGTCGCGTCATGCGGACGCTTCGGCGGTCGATATCGCGTCCTTCGGCGCCCTGCTCAACGGCTCATCGGTCCTTCGCTTGCCGCTGCCCGCTTCGGCGGTCCAAAAAATTTTTTGCATCGATGTCACACACGCGGGGGGCTCGCTCGTCATATCAGCGGAACCCACACGAAAGGAGAAGGAACCATGACTGCGAAACTCAATCCGTTTGCCGCCGCCCCCGCGCTGATGAAGAGCTGGATGACCGTGTCGGTCGCCGCGGCCGGGAGCCTCGAGCCGACGCTGATCGAGCTGGTCAAGATCCGCGCGTCGCAGATCAACGCGTGCGCGAACTGCCTTAACATGCACACCGTCGAGGCGCGTGAGCAAGGCGAGACCGAGCAGCGCATCTACCTGCTGTCCGCGTGGCGCGACGCGCCCTGCTACACCGACCGCGAGCGCGCGGCGCTCGGCTGGACCGACGCGCTCACGCGGCTGTCGGAGGGCCATGCAGCGCACGAAGCGGCCTACGCGGCGCTGAACGACCATTTCAGCGAGGAAGAACAGGTGAAACTCACGGTGATGATCAACGTGATCAACGGCTGGAACCGGCTCGCCGTCGGGTTCGGGTTGTGGGTCGACCCGGCCGACGCGAAAGCCGCCGCCGCGAAGATGGTGGCCTGATGCCGAGCCTCGACCTGGCTCGCGGCCGCGCCGAACAACTGGCCGACGCGGCGGCGAGCTTCGATCCGCTGCGTCGCACGCTGATCCGCGTCGCGTACCGGATGCTCGGCTCCGTCGCGGATGCCGAGGACATGGTGCAGGAGGCGTTCATCCGCTGGATGGACGTCGACCGCACCGAGGTGCGCGTGCCCGAGGCGTTCCTGCGCCGCATGGTGATGCGCATGTGCCTCGACCAGCTGAAGTCCGCGCGACACCAGCGCGAGACCTATATCGGCCCGTGGCTGCCCGAGCCGGTCGTCGAGGAAGACGAACCGGACGACGTCACGCTGCCGCTGCTGCTCGCGCTCGAACGGCTCTCGCCGCTCGAACGCGCGGCGTTCCTGCTGCACGACGTGTTCGGCCTCGAATTCGACGAAGTGGCCACGACGATCCAGCGCGACCCGGCCGCGTGCCGGCAGCTCGCCGCGCGGGCCCGCACGCACGTGCGCGACGCGCGGCCGCGTTTTCATGTCGAGAAGCAGCGCGGGATCGAACTGGCCGAAGCGTTCTTCGCGGCGTCACGCAGCGGCGACATGCGTGCGCTCGGCGCGATGCTCGCCGAGGACGTGAGCCTGCATTCCGACGGTGGCGGCAAGCGCGCGGCGGCCGGCAAGCCGGTGTTCGGCTTCGAGCGCGTGATGCGAGTGCATGCGTATCTGGCCGAGCTGTTCGCGACGCATGCGTCGACGCTCGTGCGGGCCGGGTTCATCAACGGGCTGCCGGGCTTCGTCACGCGGGAAGCCGACGGCGAGCTGCAGACGACTGCGCTGGAGATCGACGACGGCAAGATCGTCGCGATCTATGTCGTGCGGAATCCTGACAAATTGAAGCATCTGCACTGAAGGCGGCGCGCGCATGCGCCGTGTGCGATGTGCCATATGAACGCATGGCGCCGGCGCCGCCCTCTTCTTTCTGCCCTGCGTTGCCGGTTGCCGGCTACCGCGATCAGTACATCGCGCCTCCGGCGTTGCCGATCATGAACAGCAGTACGCCGAGCAGCGGCGTCGCGACGGCGAAACCGGCCGCCGCCAGCCAGTTCGTGCCGCCTTGCGCCTCGAGCAGCGCGAGAAACGATTCGCGGGACGTCGCGTTCGGGCGCAGTTTTTCGATCCTGCGTTCGACGTGCCGCTTGTAGAGGCCGTTCCCGTACCAGCCGAGCGACACCGCGATCGCGATCGTGGCCGGGTCGAGCACGCTCGATTCGAAGTATCCCGGGAAGTACAGCAATTCGACCAGCGTGATGCTGAGCGTGACGGCGAGCACGGTGGCCGCCTGCCAGTACATGCATCGGTACGCCAACCAGACCGGGCCGAGAAAGCACGCGGCCCAGTTCCACGATTGCCGGCTTTTGCGCGAGTCGGCGATCGCCCATTTTCGTTCGAACCAGGCGGCGTTCTTGCCGACGTAAGCGACGATTTCGTCGTTGCTCGCAGGCGATGCAGCGGTCGAGACCTCGGACATGATCGTGTGCTCTCAGTCGCGCGGAACGCGCGTCGTTGTTCTGATGCGGTGGAAATCGGGTGACGGGCGAAGTCGCCGCGTCGATGCGCAGACGATTCTACGCGCCGTGCAGCGGCCGTTGTGTGGCAGATCGGGATGTCGAAGAGAGCATACGATGCCGCGGTTCCGGCAACGCATCGGGGCTTCGCGCGTCGTTTCGGACCGGAAAAGAAAAACGCCACGCGAAGTTGCCGCGTGGCGTTTGTATGTTTGGCGAGCCGCGTTGCCTGTAGGCAAGTTGTGCTGCCGGACCCCTTCATTTTGTTCGTTGGTAGGCTCGATTGGATTCGAACCAACGACCCCCACCATGTCAAGGTGGTGCTCTAACCAACTGAGCTACGAGCCTAAGAAGCCGCGAATTATAGAGAGGGTTTCGGGGGAGCACAAGCCCCTTCGTGAAAATTTTTTGAATCGACGTGTGCGGTGGGCTGACGATCGATGTTGCCTCGCGAGGCCGCGAGCGTGAGCTTCACCTGTTCGCATCACAGCAAAACGCGTCGATGTGATGCGGTGTTATCCACATTGCCCTCTGGATAACCGTCCGGGAAGTCTCTGGATTCACAGTGGAACGATTGAGGATATGTCGGCGAGTCTGTGAATCGACGAAAAGTTGTTCTGTGCTGCCGCGCGCTGTTCACGTCGCGCACCCAGGGTTATGCATTTCGCTTCGCGTTGAAAATTCAGTGCGTTACGGAGGTTATCCACTGTGGGGCACAGCGTTTGTTAACTATCACTACGTATATATACGAACCCTGTTAACACCTTTGGATAAGCACAGTCCGGCGACTGTGATCCGCTCAGGACATGCACTGCGTGCAGCGGCTGGATGAACGAAGCGGAACGCTGTGAAGTGCTCGAGCGATACGTGAGCCGTCATGTCTGTAGAATCGCCAGCATCCAGGATGCAAAGGCTCGGCGAACGGGCTCACGGCAAATGACCGATGCTTCATCGCCCCGTCTCCAGGCACTCGATATCGATACGATCGTACGCAGGATGCAGCACCATCCAGGCGACATCGTGTTCGAGCAACGCGTGTCGATACCGGAAGCCGAGGTCCTGTGTTGCCGCTACGAGGGCGAGCGATTCAACGTGAAGTTCGATCTCGACTACGGCATGTTTGTCGAGCGTGTTGGCATGCTGTCCGCCGAGGACGTCGCGAAGATCGTTGGATGGCTCACGAAGGAGGCAGGGTGATCACGGCAGACGATACGGGGCGAAGCGATCGATGAAGGCACCTGTCAATGAGATGCTGGTGACGGATATCGCAGGCCGCGTTGCGGTCGTCGTGACCGAGCTGACAGCTGCCGCCGATGTGCTGAAGCAGTTGGGCTTCGCTCGACAATCCGATCGCTGGGAACGCGCGATCGCAGATGACCATGACCGCCAGGCGCTCGTAGCCGCGCTCATCGATCTCGATGCGCTGTTCTCCGCAGGCCGTGACTGGAGCCCGCAGGCACTCGTCGAGTATTACCGGGAGATCGGTGTCGTTCGAAGTGGTTACCGTTCGGTTGCATGGCGCGGGCCGTCGCAATACGTGGTCGAACGACATGACTGAATCACGCGAGGCAACGCGATGACGTACACGGTCCCGATGGTGTCGCGCGGCGAAATCGTGCTGTCCGACGGAAACCGTACCGTGCGGGTGCCTGGCGAGGCATTGTCGTCCGGCGTGGACAACGGTCCCGCATTCGTCGTCTATGTCGATTCGATGAAGTACGTCGAGCCCCAAGGCGATGGCGAGACGATCGATAACGCCACGCGCGAGGCCGTGATCTCGGCGATCACCGACTATTTTTTTGTCTCGACGTACAACGGTTGATTTCGAATCCTGAGCCAGTCACGAAACCGAGGAAAGAGCAGGGTGATGCGAGCGGCGCTTGCAAAGGGAGCAGGTAACGGGACCGATCATGTGCCGTCCGCACGGACCCGATAACGGGATCACGATATCCGCGGGCGTTGCCGCGTGCATCCGGCAGCGCGGGCAGTTTTCGCCCGGTGATATTCGCAGAACACGATGAGCACGTTGAATTTCGGCACGGTCGACCAGTGTTCGGTCACGCTCAACACAGCGACGCTGCTGGGCCTGAAGGCTACCTACGAAGACTTTGCGGCGACCGGGCAGGATCTGCATAACTTCGAGATCTGCATCACGGATAAAAGGGCATCCACGGTGGACCCCGTGCCAGATGACGATGTCGTCACCATCACGTTCGTGGCAAAGCTGATTCCGGGTATGCGCGGACTGGGCAATGCAAATCGGCTCGGGAAGTCGATCCACTACGTCATCGCGCCGGAAACCGGCGAGATTCTCGGGAGAGTCGGGACGAAGTGACCCGACGCGCGAGCGGCGGTGTGTGGATAACCGGCGCACGATCCAGTTGAAACCCTGTGCATCCGAGCGGTGAGCGTCCTGGTTTCGATGGGCTCGTCGGCCTGAATGCATTGCCGGGCAAGGTTTTGCCGACCATGAAAGAGGGCAGCGAACGAATCGCCGGCGACGTCCGGATGTCGAATGCCGTGTGGATATCGTTGACTCGAAGCCACTCGAAACCGGCTGCATTCAACGGGTGAGCGTAGTCGAACCCGGCGAAGACGAGCGGTCAATTACCCGGGTTGTGGATATCGATGCCCAAAACAACGAGAAACGCTGTGCATGCCAAAGGTGAGCGAACCCATCGAAGTCAGCACGCAGCACCATCAGGAGAGGTGTGGATATCCCGTTCCGCGGCGACTCGAAACCCTGTGATTTTAAAGGTGAGGGTGCCGGCGGGGTTTCGGATGTGAATAACAGCCCGGGGAAGTCAGTCGAAACGCTGTGCAAGCGAATGGTGAGCGTGCGCCCGTTCAAGCCCGCCGGGCCGCCGCACATAAGGCGCTGGCGGCTACCACCAACCGCCAGCCGGACGCGCATCCTGCCGCTTCAAGTCTGCTGATCGAGCGCCTGCACGACCGCCTTTTCCCCGAGGCTCCCGGCCGGCCCGACCACCGCATAGTTGAGCCCGTTCACGGATCCATACCGCGCCAGCAGCGCGCCATCCACGCGTTGTCCAGCGGTTAGCAGCCGATGTTCCGATTCCGCGGGCCGGAGATAGAAGCTCAGCGTCCGCCCCGCGTCATCCTGATAGAGCACCATCGCGGCGGTGGCCCCGCTGTCCGTCGTGAACAACCGCCCGCCGACCGGCCTGAATCCCGCCGCGCTCAAATCCGGCAGCTTCGCCGACGCCCCCACGCGCCGGGTGAGCCAGCCCTGCAAATCACCCGCACCGGTCGGCCGGTAATCGACCTTGGCCGTTCGATCGACCACCATCATCTGGTAAGCCTTGACCGCATCGCTCATCGGCGCGATGGGCGGCGGCGCGTTCCACCCGCGCGCCTGCCATCCGCCGAACGTCCCGAGCCCGACGCAGAACACGAACGAAGCCGCCATCGCGAACCGCATCCGCGAGCGTTCGGCTCGCCGGCCGCGAATCGCCGCCGGATCGAGCGCGGGATTATCGGCCGGCATCCGCACGCTCTCCAGCGCGGCCCGCAACCGCTGCGCGTCCTGCTGCCATTGCTTCACCTGTTCCGCACGCGCCGGATGCAGCGCGAGATAGCGCTCGACCGCGGCACGCGCATCGTCGTCGAGCTGGCCGTCGACATAGGCCTGAAGGTCGTGTTCGTTCGGAGGCGTGTTCATTTCTTCATCAGCCGCAAGGAAGGAGCAGGAAGTTCGCCGTCGCTGAGCTGGCGCAGCGCCTGGCGCGCGCGGGAGAGCCGCGACATCACGGTGCCGATCGGCACCTCGAGCAGGTCGGCGGCTTCCTGATAGGTGAAGCCCTCGACTGCGATGAGCAACAGCAGGCTGCGCTGCTCGTCCGAGAGCCGACCGAATGCTTCGAGCGTCGCGCGCGCCGCGAATTCGCGTTCGGCGGACGGCCAGTGCGCTTCGTCGTCGTCGCGGATGCGGCCGAGCAGCCAGCTGTAGCGCTTCGCGCTGCGTTTGCCGTCGAGAAATTGTCGGTACAGGATCGTGAAGAGCCAGCTGCGCAACGACGCGTCGTCGCGACGGCTCGTCCAGCGCGACAGCGCGCGCTCGAGCGTCGACTGGACGAGATCGTCGGCCGCGTGGACGTCGCGCGCCAGCCAGAGCGCGAAGCGCCGCAGCCGGGGGATGAGTTCGCGCAATGCTTCGTCGTCGAGGGCGGTGGAGGGCATGGCCGGGCCGGTTGCCGAAAGGGTCGTGGATGCCGCGTAGGACGCCGGCCGGCATCGATTATTCCCTCCAGCATACGAAAAAACTTTTCGTGGAATAAAGCGGCGCGGGCGGCGTCCTACGCGCGTTCGACAATGATCTGACGATCGGGGGTGCATTGATGAAGCAATCTTCCTCTTCTTCGCCGCAGCGCGAGCCCGGGCGCGGGTGGTGGCGCTGGGCCGTGATCGGCGGCGCGGTGGCCGGCGTGGCCGCGGCGTTCGGCTATGCCGGCGGGTGGCTCGCGCCGGCGCGTCTGACCCCGCACCGGCTCGTCGACGCGCTGCAGACCAACAGCGGCATCCATCCCGGCTACCGGCGCAATCACGCGAAGGGCGTGTGCGTGACCGGCTACTTCGAAGGCAACGGCGCCGCGAGCGCGTATTCGGTCGCGCCGTTCTTCAAGCCGGTGCGCACGCCGGTGGTCGGGCGCTTCGCGCTGCCGGGCGGAAATCCGTACGCGCCGGACAGCAGCGTGCCGATCCGCAGCCTCGCATTGAAGCTGACCGCGCCGGACGGCGAGCAATGGCGGACCGGGATGAACGCGATGCCGGTGTTTCCGGTCGCGACGCCGCAGGCGTTCTACGAGCAGACGCTCGCGACCCGCCCCGATCCGAAGACGGGCAAGCCGGATCCGGCGAAGGTGAAGGCATTCTTCGGCGCGCACCCGGAAGCGGGCGCGTTCCTGAAGTGGGTGAAGGGTGCGAAGCCGAGCGCGAGCTACGTCACCGAAAGCTATTACGGGCTGAACGCGTTCTATTTCGTCGACGCGGCCGGCAAGCGCCAGGCGGTGCGGTGGCGCGTCGTGCCGGAGCAGACGGCCGGCGCCGGCGACGTCGCGACGGCCGCGGATCCGAACGTGCTGCAACAGGATGTGACGCAGCGCATCGCGGCCGGTGCGCAGAAGTGGAAGCTGCTGGTCACGCTGGCGGAGCCCGGTGACCCGGTGGACGACGCGACGAAGGTCTGGCCCGTGGAGCGCACGACGATCGACGCGGGCACGCTCGTGCTCGACCGCGTGGAGGCGCAGGACAGCGGCCCCTGCCGCGACGTGAATTACGACCCGACGGTGCTGCCGCAGGGGATCCAGGTGTCGGGCGATCCGCTGCTGGCGGCGCGCTCGGCCGCGTATGCGGATTCGTATCTGCGGCGCACGAGTGAAGAGGCCGGCGTGGCGGGCGCGGCGCGACTGAGTGGGGAGGGACGATGATGAAGGCTTCGACGACGTTTAGTGTGCCGGCGCGAGTGCTGCATTGGGTGATGGCCGCGATGGTTCTCGCGATGCTGTTCATCGGGGTGGGGATGGTGGCGTCCGTTTCCGAACGGCACGCAATCCTGGTGGCGATTCACAAGCCGCTCGGTGCGGCGGTACTGGTGCTGGTGTGTGTGCGGATCGTGGTGCGGATGCTGTCGAAGCCGCCGGCGTTGCCCGACGATCTGCCGTGGTGGCAGAAGATGGCCGCGCACGGGTCGCATCTCGTGCTGTACGCGCTGATGGTGGCGATGCCGCTGATCGGCTGGGCGATGCTGTCGGCGGGCGGGTATCCGGTGACGCTGGGCGGCGGCGTGCAACTGCCGGCGCTGGTGTCGGCCGATCCGGTGACGTTCGCGTGGCTCCGGGTCGCGCATCGCGTGCTGGCCTATCTGTTCTTCCTGACGTTCCTCGCGCACTTTGCCGCGGCGCTGTATCACGGGCTGATTCGGCGGGATGGCGTGGTGAGGGCAATGGTGGGGCGGTAACCGACGGAAGGTTGGGTGCGATACGGCGGGGCTGTTCAAGGGCGACCGAGGCTGCGCCCGCCGTGCCGTCTATATAGAGGCACTGGGAAGGCTCAGCGGTCCCCGCCATAGCACGTCAAAAATATTTCACAAAAGGGGTTGCGGAGACCGGGGCGGATGCATAGAATCACGCCTCTTTCGCGCTAACGGAAACACGGCGCGGGGGAAGAAGAGGGAAGCGGTGCTGTTGAAGTCGGTTTTATCGATTCCAGTGCACGCGAAATTAAACCGCAGTCGTCGCAACGAAGTAGTTAAAAAAGTTGTTGACGAGTCTCAAAAAACGGTTGATAATCTCGCTTCTCTGCTGCTGAAAACGCAGCGCTGCTGAGGGGTTCAAGATCCCTCGCAGACATGCTCTTTAAAAATTAACAGCCGATAAGTGTGGGCGCTTGATGACAGCGAGCTGATCCTCGGATCAGATAGCAAAAGTATCAAGAGTCTCACACTAAAGTAAGTCAGGTTTATGAAGTGATTCATATTCCTGTCAGCTTTGAGTGAGCGACCGGTTCGAAAGAACCGAAAACAGTAACAGGTTTGAACTGAAGAGTTTGATCCTGGCTCAGATTGAACGCTGGCGGCATGCCTTACACATGCAAGTCGAACGGCAGCACGGGTGCTTGCACCTGGTGGCGAGTGGCGAACGGGTGAGTAATACATCGGAACATGTCCTGTAGTGGGGGATAGCCCGGCGAAAGCCGGATTAATACCGCATACGATCCACGGATGAAAGCGGGGGACCTTCGGGCCTCGCGCTATAGGGTTGGCCGATGGCTGATTAGCTAGTTGGTGGGGTAAAGGCCTACCAAGGCGACGATCAGTAGCTGGTCTGAGAGGACGACCAGCCAC
>NZ_JAKWFH010000102.1:0-12114 GCF_029522185.1 Burkholderia sp. IO2
CCGCGGGCGCGTCGGCCGCCGCCCCCGACGGCGCGGCGCCGGCGCGGCCGCACGCCGCGCCGCTGCTGCGCTGCGTGAACGACGTGCTGTTCCGCGTGCTGGCGGGAATCGCTTCAGCATGCCTCGCGGTACTCACGGTGCTGGTGTTCTATGCGGTCGTGATGCGCTACGTGTTCGAGAATGCGCCGGATTTCGTCGAGCCGATCGCGCTGTTGCTCGTGATCGTGATCGCGATGTTCGGCGCGGCGATGAAGGTGCGCGACGGCGGCCATATCGGCCTCGATTCGCTGGTGCGCCGGCTGTCGCCGAAGGCGCGCACGGTCGTCATCGCGATCCAGCACCTGAGCCTGATCGCGTTCGCGATCATGATCATGATCGGCTGCGGCAGCATGGCCGCCGAGACGATGGGCGACCGCATCCCGATCATCGGGCTGCCCGAAGGCGTGCGCTACCTGATCACGATGCCCGCGGCGGTTGCGATCATCTTCTTCTCGCTCGAGCACCTGCTCGCGCTTCGTCGTACTTCGTCGGGACAATAACGCCATGGAACTCGCGATCCTGTCCGTCAGTTTTCTGATCTTCCTCGTGCTCGGCGTGCCCGTGTCGTTCGCGCTCGGCATTGCGTGCGTGCTCACCTACCTGGTCGAAGGCCTGCCGATCGCGACCGCGATGCAGGCGATGATCTCGGGGATGAACGCGTTCTCGTTCCTCGCGGTGCCGTTCTTCATCTTTTCCGGCGAACTGATGCTGCACGGCGGCATCGCGGACCGGATCCTGCGCTTCGCGCAGGCGACCGTCGGCCACTTCCGCGGCGGCCTCGGGATGGCGAACGTCGTCGCATGCACGCTGTTCGGCGGCGTGTCGGGCTCGCCGACCGCCGATACGTCGGCGATGGGCGGCGTGGTGATTCCGCTGATGAAGCGCGAAGGCTACAGCGCCGCGTACGCGGTCAACGTGACCACGCACGCGTCGCTCGCCGGCGCGCTGATGCCGACGTCGACCAACATGATCATCTACGCGTTCGCCGCGCAGGGCATCACCGGGATGCTGCACGGCCAGCCGGTGAGCGGCGTGTCGATCGGCGACCTGCTGTTCTCGGGCCTCCTGCCGGTGTTGTGGGTGATGGGCTTCGTGCTCGCCGCCGCGTACTGGCAGGCCGTGCGTCACGGCTATCCGCGCCGCGAGGACGGCTCGTCCGCGCTGCCGCGGTTTCCCGGCTGGTATGCGGTGCTGCGCAGCTTCGTCGGCGCGGTGCCCGGGCTGATGGTGATCGCGATCATCCTCGTGTGCGTCGCGAAGGGCATCGCCACCGCGACCGAGGCGGCCGCGATCGCCGTCGTGTACTCGCTCGTGTTAACCGCGGTGGTCTACCGGACGCTGACGGCCGAGAAGCTGCGCCGCGCGCTGTCGCATGCGGCGCGCACGACGGGCGTCGTGCTGCTGCTGATCGCGGTGTCCAACATGCTGCGCTTCCAGATGTCGTACCTGGAGATCCCGGATGCGATCGAAGGGCTGCTGAAGCAGTCGACCGCCGCGCCGTGGCTGATGCTGCTGTACATCAACATCATCCAGGTGTTCCTCGGCACGTTCGTCGACATGGCCGCGCACATCCTGATCACGACGCCGCTGTTCCTGCCGATCGCGATGGCGTGCGGCGTCGGCCCGGTGCAGTTCGGGATCATGCTGCTGCTGAACTGCTCGCTCGGCCTCGTGCATCCGCCGATCGGGTCGGTGCAGTTCGTCGGCTGCGCGATCGGCAACGTATCGATCGGCGAGACCACGAAAATGGCGTGGCCGTACTACCTTGCGATCTTCAGCGCGATCAACATCGTCACGTACATGCCGTTCTTCTCGACGTGGCTGCCGAGCCTGATCAGCGGGCACGCGGTGTTCTGATTGCGTTGCGCGTTGCGCGTTTCGCCCGTCGCGGCGCCGGACGACCGAGGTGGTCCGGCGCCGCGGTTGCATGCGCGGCGCGCTTGCCGGGCCGTCGCGAGCCGGCTGCTCAATCCTGCCGTCCATCCGGTTCGAGGTCGCGAGCGATCGACCGTTCGTCGCGCCAGTCCGCCAGTTCGCGCCACAGCGCCGGGCGCGCATGGTCGCGCGGCGGCAACGGGATCACGCAGGCGACGCCCCGCACGTTGACCACCACGCCCGAGTCGGGCAGCGTGGCCGGGATGCCCGAGGACGAAGGATCGGCGTCGGGTTCGGAAGGCGTGCCCGGGCCGGGCGGGTGTCGAAACATCATGCGAAATCTCCGTGGCGCCGTGAAGCGGCGCATCAGTAACGGACCCGCCCGACCAGCCCGAGCGGATCGATCGCATGCTGGACGGCGCCGGCGAGTTGCCGGTGCGCGGCCGGCACGTGCTTGCGGTAGTACGCGATATTGACCGGCCCGACGCCATGTTCCGCGCTGAAGCAGCCGCCCGCGCGCACGACGCGGTCGTACAGCGCGCCGCGCAACGCCACCTGCTGCAGCGGCCCGTAGCGTTCTGCTTCGGTATGCGGAATCGATACGACGAGATGGCAGCCGCCGTCGCCGAAATGCCCGAACGCATGGCAGCGCAGCGCCGGATGCGCGGCGGCGAGCCATTGCTCGGCGTCGGCGACGAATCCGGCCAGCGCGCCGCGCGGGAACGACACGTCGAACGACAGCGGCACGCCGTCCTGCGCGACCGCGACCGGCAATGCGTCGCGAATCCGCCAGAACCGTTCCGCCGGCGCACACGCCGCGTCGAGCACCCGCCGTTCGCTTGCGAGCGCGTCGAGCGTCGCGACCGTGCGTTCCTCGAGCAGCGCATCGAGCCCCGGCATGCCGGTCGCGATCTCGACGAGCGCGTAGCACGCGGCAGCGCTCGCGTCGAACGGCGCGCGCAACGCGGGAAACGCGGCGGCGACGCAACCGACCGCCGCCGCCGACATGAATTCGAACGCCGACAGCATCTCGCCGAACGCGCGTTCGAATGCGAGCAGGCCGGCGAGCGCCGCGTCGTACGACGCGAACGCGACGAACGCCGCGCACGACGACCGCTCGAGCGGCGCGAGCGCGAACGACACGGCCGTCACGAGCCCGTTCGCGCCATTCGCGCCGATGAAACACTGCGCGACGTCGAAGCCCGCGTTGCGCTTGCGCAGCGGCGCGAGCGCGTCGATCACGGTGCCGGCTTCATCCGCAAGCACCACTTCGATGCCGAGCACGTGACGGCGCACGTCGCCGTACTTGATCAGGCGGCTGCCGCCCGCGTTCGCGCCGACGAGGCCGCCGGCCGCCGGATCGCTGCCGAGATCGATCGGCACGCAGAGCCCGGCTTCGCCCGCCATGCGATTGATGTCGGACAGCCGCATGCCGGCGTCGACGGTGATGCTGCGATTCGAAGGATCGAACCCGCGAACGGCGCGCATCCGCTCGAACGACACCACGCATTGCGTGCCGCTGCGATCGGGCACGGCGGCGCCGACGAGCCCGGTGCGCGCGCCCTGGGCGACGAGCACGATCCGGTGCGCGACGGCGACGCGGACGAGCGCGCGCACGTCGGCGGTCGACGCCGGCCGCGCGACGCCGAGCGGCACGCCGCCGTATCGCGCGACGTCGGTCGCATACGGCTCGCAGGCCGCGCCGTCGAGCCAGCCGTCGCCGAGTGCCGCGGCGAGCGCGTGCCGCTGCGCGGCGTGGGCTGCGTGTGCGGGCAGCGCGTTCATCGTCAGCTTGCCCGCGCGAGCTGCTTGCGCAGCCGGCCGCGCACGACGACCAGCGCGATCAGCGGCACGACGCCGCCCCACAGCGGGCTGTGGCGCATCGTGATCGACACCGCGAGCGCGACGACGGTGACGGCGAGCAGCACGAGCGACAGCGAACGCGCGCGCGCATGGTCGACGAACGTGCCGTCGACGAAGCCGCCGTCCGACCACGCGGTATGCACGATGCCGACCACCAGCACGCAGACGAGCATCGCGGCCGGCCCGAGTTCCTCGCCCCACAGACGGCTACCTGTCGGCGAGACGAGCGCGAGCACCGCACCGATCACGAGGAACAGGTCGACGCCGAGCGCGATGCTGTTGCGTTCCGCGCGGCGCATCAGCCACGCGCCGTGCACGAGCGCGAGCACGCCGCCGATCAGGAACGCGTGGGTCCAGCGCAGGTCCGGCTGCTCGGGGCCGAGCCGGCCGTAGAACAGGAACACGATCGCCGGCAGGAAATTGCTCGCGTGCAGCAGGTAGCCGGTTATGGGATGGTTCGATTTCATCGATGATTCTCCTTCGTCGAAACAGCGGGGCGACGCGTCAAGCGTCGTGCCAGCGGAACAGCCGCACGGCGGCGAACAGGAACAGCGCGGTGCACGCGGTCATGCCGAGCAGTTGCGGCGCGAGCTGCGCGTACGGCGCGCCGTCGACCAGCGCGCCGCGCAGCGCGACTGCGAACTGGTTGGTCGGCAGGAACGCGAGCCCGGCCTTCAGCCACGCGGGCGCGTCGTGCATCGGGATCGTCAGGTCGCTGAAGAACAGCAGCGGGTAGTAGGTGACGTTGCATGCGAGTTCGGCCGCGGCGAGCGAGCGGGCGCGGCTCGCCAGCAGCACGCCGATGCTCAGCACCATCGCCGCGCCGAGCAGCACGATCGGCAACGCGCGCAGCCCGTCCGGCGTCGCGATCGGCAGCGCGATGCCGAACGCGACGCGCGCGACCGTCAGCAGCACGAGCGCCGACAGCGCCATCATCGCCATCCGCGCGACGATCAGCGCGGCGAGGAACACGCCGCGCGACACCGGAAAGCACACGTACAGCTTGAACGTATTGCGCTCGCGCAGCGCGGCGATCGCGGTGGTCGTCGAATTGAGGCCGATCGCCATGAACGCCATCACGAGGATGCCGGTCGCGAAGAACGCGCCGTAGTCGAACGGCCGGCGCGTCGGCGCGGCATTCTCGAAGCGCGCCTGTGCGGCCGGCAGCCCGAGCCGCTGCGCGGCGCAGCGCGCAAGCGCGATCTCGACGACCCGCGATGCGGCCTTCACCGCGAGCGGGCCGTTGAAGTCGTAGCGGATCGTCGCCGGCGTGCGCTCGTCGGCGCCGAGCACGACGGTCACGCGATCGGCCGGCGCGCCGCGGCCGCCGAAGGTCGCCTTCACCGTGTCGCTGTGCGACAGGCTGGCGACGATCTGCGCTTCGCATGCGCGGCTGTACGGCGTTGCGCCGCCGGGCACGTCGAACGCGATGTCGGCCGTGCCGAGCGAGCCCGAGCCGCCGAACGCGAACAGCATCACGCTCAGCAGAAACACCGGGAACACGAGCGTCCAGAATAGCGACGAGCGGCTGCGCAGATAGCCGAGCAACTCGTTGCGCACGAGGATCAGGAACACCTTAGTCATGGGTCGGGCCCTCGGTGCACAGGCGCAGCAGGTCGCCCGGCGTGCTCGGCGCGAGCGCCAGATGCTGGATGCCGCGTTCGCCGACGATCCGGTGCACGTTCGGATGCAGCGTCGCGTCGCCGAACGCCTCGACCACGTGCGCGGCCGACACGCGCACGCCGGTCACGCCGGGCAGCGCCGCGAGCCGCTTGCGCAGCGCGCGCGCATCGGCTTCGTCGCGGCAATGCAGCACCGCGCGCGCGTCGCCGACGAGCTCGGCGCGCAGCGTGTCCCGGTCGCCCTGGTAGCGCACGCCGCCGTCGCGCACCCAGACGAGATCGTCGACCACGCTCAGTTCTTCCTCGGAATGGCAGATCATCGCGACGCTCGTGCCGCTTGCGCGGTGGCGCAGCAGATCGATCACGACGCCCGCATAGCGGCGGTCGAGGCCCGTGAACGGCTCGTCGAGCACGGCCAGCTCGGGCCGGTGCGCGAGCGCGACGTACAGGTCGACGCGCTGGCGCTGCCCCTTCGACAGCGCGCGGCACGGCTTGTCGAGCAGTTCGGCGACGCCGAGCGCGTCGGCGATCGCCGCATCGGTGTGTGCGTACATCGCGCGGTGCAGCGCGACGATCTCGGATACACGCAGATGATCGGGATACTCGACCTTCTGCAATTGCGCGCCGAGCCGCTGTAGCGACCGCGAATCGCGCATGAAGCGTTCGGCCGGCACGTCGAGCACGCGCACGTCGCTGCCGCCGCGCCGGAAGCCGAGCAGCGTTTCGAGCAGTGTGGTCTTGCCCGAGCCGTTCGGCCCGACGATCGCGGTGATCGCGCCGAGCCGGAAGCGCACGTGGCGCGCGGACAAGCGGAAATCGCCGGCCGCGACGTCGATCGCGCGCGCGCCGAGCGCCGCGCCCGGCGCATGCGCGTCGGGCCGCGGCGGCGTGCCCGCGCGCTGCGGTCGATCGAACGCGGGGGACGGGCCGAACATCGCGCGCACGGACGCAAGAAACGAAACGCTCATCGTCGGCATCCTCAGTCGAACAGCATGACCTGCGTGTCGCGCGCGCCCCGGTACGGGTTGCGGCCGTGCGCGACCAGCATGTTGTCGACGACGAGCACGTCGCCGGCCTGCCACGGGAACGCGAATTCCTCGTCGTCGAGCGCGTCGTAGATCGCCACCAGATCGTCGAACGGCATCGGCGCGCCGTCGCCGTAGCGGATCTCGTACGGGAACGCGGCGCGCGCGCCGTACATGCGCTGCAGGTAGCGATAGCTGAGCTCGCCCATCGAGCGCGGGTTCGGGTGCTGCGCGCTCGCCTGGTTGAACCACACCGTCTCGCCGGTACGCGGATGCGTGCGCAGCGCGCTGCCGACGTGCGACACGGTCACGCTGCCGTCGTCGAGCCAGCGGCAGCCGACGCCGCGTTCCGCGCACAGCCGCTCGACTTCGTCGCGCTCGGTCGTCCCGAATGCGTCGTCCCACGGCCGGTGGTACGCGGCGAACGGCAGGTTCGGGTTCGCGGCGAGACTGTCCACGCGGTCGCCCGGCGCCGCGAAATTGCGCAGGTACATCACGCCGCGTTCGGCGAATCGTTCGCGCAGCGCGGCCGGCACGCGCGCGGTCACGCGCCGCATGTCGCAGATCGGCGTCTCGCCGCCGGCTTCCGCCGGCAGCCGGCAGTAGAACGCGACGAGGCGCGGAAACGCGGGCATGTAGGCCATTTCCTGATGCAGCCCGATCCTGAACGGCGGCGGCATGCGGGTCGACTCGTAGACCTGGCCGTCGATCTGCCGGCGCGGCGCGGCGCCGGCCGTGTAGCCGTTCGCGTGCGGCGGATACAGCGCGCCGAGGCGGCCGAACGCGGCGGTGTCGGGCACCGCGAAGCCGCGCCACAGCAGCGCGCCGCATGCGTCGAGCAGCGTGTCGATCGTGTCGAGCCGCGAGCGGTACCAGGCGACGAACATCTCCGGCGACGTCGCGAGTTCGGCGCTGCGCGGCGTCACGCACAGCGGCAGCGTCGCGCCGGGCGCGACCGCCGCGCAGTGCACGTCGTCGGCGCCGAGGCGCGCGGCGGCATGCGCGGCGAGGAAGGCAAGATCGGTCATCGCTCAGGCCAGCGCCGGTTTCTTCAGCAGGATTTCGAAGCCGAGCGCGCCGAGCCCCATGCTCGGGCTGTAGATCGACGCAACTTCGGCCAGACCGGCCTCGGCGACGAGCGCATGTGCTTCGTCGAGCGTGATCTTTTCCTCGACGTGGGTCGGCGGATAGTCGGCGGCCGCGCGCATCGCGGTGAAGCGGTCGAGCAGGTGCTGCGGCGCGTCGCGGCGCATGTCGTGCACGAGCGCGATGCCGCCCGGCGCCAGCACGCGGTACATCTCGGTCAGGCTGAGCGCCTTGTTCGGCAGGTGATGCAGCGTCGCGCGGCCGACCGCCATCGTCAGCGTGCCGTCGTCGAACGGCAGCGCGAGCGCGTCGCCGACGCGCATCTCGATCGTGTCGTCGAGCCCGAGTTCGTGGATGCGCGGGCGGCCTTCGTCGAGCATCGCCGGATCGAGGTCGATGCCGACGTAGCGCCAGCCGCGCATCGCCGGATCGGTCGCGAGCCGCACCGGCACGACGCCGGTGGCCGTGCCGATGTCGGCGATCGTGCCGGCCGTCATCCCGCGCGCCAGCTGGCGGATGCGGCTGATGAACAGCAGGTCCCACGGTTCGAGCGTTTCGGTGGCGAAGCGATCGTAGTCGTTCGCCGGGCGCAGGTTCTTGAGCAGCATGACGTTCCTTGTGCGAAAAGGGTGAGGGTTCACAGCCAGCCGACCGGCACGGCGGCCAGGAGCCGCCGCGCGGTCGCGCTGTTGACGCCGAACGCCGGGCGGCGGCGCCGTTCCACCGCATGCGCGGCCATCGCCGCGATGCGCGCGCCGAGTCCGACGCCGACGCCCCACGACGGCGCGGCGACACCGAGTTCGAGCAGCGTCGCGGCGGTCAGGAAATCGATGTTCGGCCGCAGCGCGCGGCGCGCATCGGCCTGTGCGCAGCACGCGTCGAACAGCGTCACGTAGCCGCCGTCGAAGCCGCATGCGACGAACCGGCCGCGCATGTGCGGCGGACGCGGATCGGCGACGAACAGCGGATGGCCGAAGCCGTACAGCGTGCGTTTCGCGTCGAGCGCCGCATCGATCGCCGCGCGGCCGGCCGCGTCGAGCGCGGCGGCCGGCGCGCCGGCGCCGCCCGGTATGGATCGCGCGAGTGTCGTGAGCCACTGCATCGCTTCGAGCGCCGCCCCGACGTGCGACGGCCCGCTCGCGAGGAAGCCGGACGCGATCGCCTGCGTCAGCGTGACGCCGGTGCCGATCGCGACGCGCGGCGCGAGCACGGTCGGCGTGATGTAGCCGAAGCCGGCGTGCCACGCGACGAGCAGCATGTCCATCGCCGCTTGTGCCGGCGAGTCGTGGCGTGTCGCGCCGGTCAGCACGAGCATGCGTTGCGCGTGCGTCTGCGCTGCATCGAGCGCGGTGCCGCCGCGGGCGTGCGGGCCGGCGGCGAACGGCCGCCCGTCGATCGCCGCATGCAGCAGGAACGGCGCGGCGGCCGCGCACAGCAGCATCGTGTCGAGATCGGCATCGTCCGGCGCCGGGCCGCGCACGCGGTCGGTCACGTCGTCGAGGCCGCGCAGCAGGCCGGACGCGGCCGCGAACACCGGCGCGACGCCGGCCGCACCGAGCTCGGCTGCGATCGACTGCGCGACCGAGCCCGGCGCGAGCGCGTCGGCGAACGCCGCGAGCCGCGCACCGATCGTCGCCTCGTGCGTGCGGTGGTCCGCGCGGCCGGGCGCGACGTCGAACCACAGATGCGCGAGCGCGCCTTCGAACGTCGTCGCGCCGATCAGCGCGTTCAGGTCGAGATCGCGCACGCGGAGCGCTTCGGGGTCGAGCGTCGCGCCGTCGATGTCGGTGCCGCGATGGCGCGTCGTCGGCCGGCCGAGCAGGTTGCGCGGCGCATCGCCGGTCTTCGCGGCGGGGACGCTGGAGTCGAGTGTCGTATCCATGTCATTCCACCGCGGCGAGTTCGTCGCTGCTGACGCTGATCGCCGCGTGCGCCATCGCGGCGATCACGGCCGCGTGCTGGTCGACGACGGGCAGCACGTTTGCGAAGTAGTAGCGCGCGCTTTTCAGCTTGCCGCGATAGAACGCGAGTTCGGCCGGTGCATCGGCCGTCTCCGGCGCATCGAGCCGGCGCGCGGCGATCGTCGCCGATTCGAGCAGCACCCACGCCGACGTGACCACGCCGAACATCTCCAGGAAGCGCGTGTAGAACTGGCTGCTGCGATGCGTGTGGCCGTCCTGCACGTCGCGCGCGATGTCGTCGAGCGCGGTGGCGATGCGGTCGGCGCCCGCGCGCAGCGCATCGAACAGCGGCCGCAATTCCGCATGCGTGGCGGTGTGATGCTGCTGCGCGAGGAACGCGTCGAGTTCGTCGCGGTAGTACTGGATCAGCCGCGAATGACGGCCGAAGCCGAGCTTGTCGCGCACGAGATCCTGCGCCTGGATGTAGTTCGTGCCTTCCCAGATCGACAGGATTTTCACGTCGCGCGCGTTCTGCTCGACGGGGCTCGCATCGGTATAGCCGAGCCCGCCGTGCACCTGGATCGCCGTTTCGCAGATGCGCCACGCCTGGTCGGAGATGAACGCCTTGCAGATCGGCGTCAGCAGCAGTTGCAGCTTGCGATGGCGTTCGATCTCCGCCGGGTCGGCGTCGGGCGTCGCCTCGAGCATCGCCGCGCGCGTCGCGGTCGCCGCGAGCTTGCCAAGCAGGCCGCGGCAGCCGTCGACGCGGCTTTTCATGTCGACCAGCATGCGCTGCACGTCCGCGTGCTCGACGATCGCGACGCGCGCGGCATTGGTGTTCGACGCGCGCTCGATCGGCCGGCCCTGCAGCCGGCGGCCCGCATACTCGACCGCGTGCAGGTACGCGCTCGACGCGACGCCGACGCCGAACATCCCGGTGCTCATCCGCGCCTGGTTCATCAGCGGCATCAGCTGCAGCAGGCCGACGTTGCGCCGGCCGCCGAGCAGCCAGCCTTTCGTCGTGCCGTTCGCGCCGAATACCAGATGCGTGTTCGCGCAGCCCTTCAGCCCCATCTTGCGCGGCAGGCCGATGCAGTCGACATGGTTCGGCTGCAGCTCGCCGGTTTCGTCGTCGGGCCAGAAGCGCGGCACGACGAGGCACGACAGCGAGAACGAATCCGGCGACGCGGTATCGATGCGCCCGAGCACGAAATACAGCGTGTTCTCCGTCAGCTCGTGCATGCCGGCCGAGATGTAGACCTTCTCGCCGTCGATCGCGTACACGTCGCGTTCGAGCGGCGTCGCGCGCAGCGCCACGGCGGTGAGGTCGGTGCCGGCCTGCGGTTCGGTCGCGCAGAAGCACGCGTCCCAGCGGTACGCTTCGAGCGGCGCGATCAGCGCCTTCTGGTGCGGCGTGCCATGCATCTGCAGCAGCTTGATCGCGGGGCGCGTGAAGCCGCCGTAGGTCATGAACGACGGATTCGCGCCCATGAACATCTCGTAGATCATCTGCGTGACGATCGGCGGCAGCCCGTGCGCGGTGCCGAACAGCGTGTTCGACCATTCGTCACGAAAGCGCGCCCACAGCGCGTGGAAATGCGACGGAATCCGGACCTGGCCGTCGTCGAGCAGCGTGCAGCCCTCGACGTCGGCCTGCTGATAGCTGCGGCCGAGGTCGAGCGCGAAGTCGCGCGCGCGTTCGAGCAGCGCGTCGATCGATGCACGATCGTGCGTGCCGTACAGGCCGTGCTCCGCCAGGAACCGCTTGTCGGCCTCGAACAGTTCCCACAGAAAGAAGCGCAGCTCGCGCAGGCTCACCTTGTATGCGCTCATCATGCATCTCCTTCGATGTCGAGCGCGGCGTCGAGGCCGCCGGCCAGGTCGACCACGGCGGCGGCGGCCCCGCCATGCAGCGCCGCGTCCCAGACGAGCACCGTGCGGCGCTCGCCTTCGTCGAGCGCGCCCGCGAGCCGGATCAGCGCGGCGGCCGATTCGGCCGACGACAGATGGCCCGTGCCGTCGTGCTGGATGCGCGCGGCGACCGGAATCGACGCGGCGTCGGCCACACGCGCCGCGAAACCGGGATCGAAGCCGGGCGGCACGCACCAGTCGATCTGGTTCGCGCGCAAGTTCGCCTGCTCGAGCGCGCGGCGGATCGCTCGGGCCGCGACCGGCGCGAGCGTGTCGCGCAGCGCGGCCGGCGCATCGGCCCACGGATCCGTGACCGACGGCCCGAATTCGAGCGCGACGGCGCGCACGCCGCCCCACGCAGCCGGCTCCGGCGCGGGGCCGGCGCGCGATACGAGCAATGCGGCGGCCGCGTCGCCGTAGCCGACCAGGTCGCCGAACTGGCGGAAGAACGGGTAGAGCCACTTGTCGCTGAGGATCACGAGCGCCTGGTCGCCCTCGTCGAGCAGCCCGTCGAGCAGCATCAGCGCCGAATACCAGCCGAGCGTGCCGTTCTGGCCGAGCGCGAACGGCGTCACGCGCTGCAGCCCGAGTTCGTACTGCATGCGGCCGACGACCGAGTCGCCGATCCCTTCGTTGAGCGCGCAACTCGCGACGATCACGTGCGTCGTGCGCGCCAGCGCGCCGGAGCCGAGCTGGTCGCGCAGGTCGAGCGCCGCATCGGCGGCGAGGTCGGCGAGGCTGCGCCCCGGCGGCGCGACGCGCAGCGCGGGCCGCCCGCCGGGCGCGAGGCGC
>NZ_JAKWFH010000103.1:0-12010 GCF_029522185.1 Burkholderia sp. IO2
CCCGCGCCGCCCGCGCTGCTGGCGACGATCGACGACGCGCTGCGGCGCGTGGCCGGCCGCACCCTGCCGGACGCCGCGCCGACCGACGGCACGGCCGCACCCGCGGTGCCCGCCACGCACCGCCGGCTGCGCGACACGCTGCATGCGCTCGTCGGCCTGCGCCTGTCGCTGTATCCGGCCGCGTCCGCGCAAGCGCCGCAGCCGCCGGACGGAGCGCGCGCATGAGCCGGCTTTCCACCTTGTCCTTCCGACCGCGACCATGATCGGCGAAATCGATATCTTCGGCGTGTTCGTGCCGGCCCCGCTCGTGCTGATGCTGATCGCCTACCTGATCAACATCGTCGTGCGCGCGGTGCTCGAACGCGTCGGCTTCTACCGCCTCGTCTGGCACCGTTCGATCTTCGACCTCGGCATCTACGTATTCGTGCTGGCCGCCGTCGTGATCGTGTCCCACCAACTCGTGGCTACCTAACGTGAAAAAAACCTGGCTCTCGGCAGGGCAAGTCCTGCTCACCCTGATCGTCGTCGTCGTGGCCGGCCTCGTGCTGTGGCGCATCATCAACTACTACATGTTCTCGCCGTGGACGCGCGACGGGCACGTGCGCGCCGACGTGATCCAGGTCGCGCCGGACGTGTCGGGCCTCATCACGTCGGTGCAGGTCGCCGACAACCAGGAGGTCAAGCGCGGCCAGGTGCTGTTCGTGATCGACCAGGCGCGCTACGCGCTCGCGGAGCGGCTCGCCGAAGCGACGCTCGCGCAGCGCCGCGCGACGCTGGCGCAGGCGAAGCGCGAATACGCGCGCAACCTGCAGCTCGGCAACCTGGTCGCGAGCGAACAGGTCGAGGAAAGCCGCACGCGCGTCGAGCAGGGCGAAGCGAGCGTCGCCGATGCGCAGGTGTCGCTCGACACCGCGAAGCTGAACCTGCAGCGCACGACGATCGTCAGTCCCGTGGACGGCTACCTGAACGACCGCGCCCCGCGCGTCGGCGAGTACGTGCCGACCGGCCGCGCGGTGCTGTCGGTCGTCGACCGCAACTCGTTCCGCGTCGACGGCTACTTCGAGGAAACCAAGCTGCGCGGCATCCATATCGGCCAGCCGGTCGACATCATCGTGATGGGCGAGCCGCATGCGCTGCGCGGCCACGTGCAGAGCATCGTCGCCGCGATCGAGGATCGCGACCGCACGCAGGGCGCGAATCTGCTGCCGAACGTGAATCCGGCGTTCAGCTGGGTGCGGCTCGCGCAGCGCGTGCCGGTGCGCGTCGTGCTCGACGAGGTGCCCGACGACTTCCGGATGATCGCGGGCCGCACCGCGACCGTGTCGATGCGCGGCGCCGACGCGCGCCGCAACGACAACGCGAAGCCGGTGGGCGCCAGCACCGCATCGGCGAGCGCGCCAGTTCCGGCTGCGTCCGGTACGGCCGCGAGCGCCACCGGAGCCTCGCAATGAAGCAGCACGGTCTGCGCGTCGCGGCAACGCTCGCCCCGCTGGCGCTCGCACTCGGTGCGTGCAAGTCGGTCGGCCCCGACTACACGCTGCCGCAGCACGCGTACGTCAATGCGCCGCTCGCGAATCATGCGCTCGACGACGCGAACGGCGCGCTGGTGTCGCGCGACGCGGTGCCCGGCAACTGGTGGCAGCTGTACGACGACCCGGTCCTCGACGGGCTCGTGCGCGACGCGTTGAAGTCGAACACCGACCTGCGCGTCGCCGCGGCCAACCTCGCCCGCTCGCGCGCGGCGCTGGTGGTCGCGAACGAACAGGGCGGATTCTCGGGCGGCGCGGAAGCGGCCGTGCAGCGCGCGCAGGAATCGGCCGAGCAATACCTGCTCGAAAACAAGCTGCCGGTCGTCAACGAAGGCACGGTCGGCATCAACGTGTCGTACGAGCTCGACCTGTTCGGCAAGCTGCGGCGCGGCGTCGAAGCCGCGCGCGCGGACAGCGAGGCCGTCAAGGCGGCCGGCGACCTCGCGCGCATCACGGTCGTGGCCGACGTCGTGCGCGCGTACGTCGAAGCGTGCTCGGCCGGCGACGAACTGGCGATCGCGAAGCAGTCGCTCGCGTTGCAGCAGCAGCGCGTGAAACTGTCGCAGCGGCTGCGCGATGCCGGACGCGGCAACCAGACCGACGTGACGCGCGGCGTGACGCAGGTGCGCACGCTCTCCGCCGACATTCCGCGCTTCGAGGGCCGCCGCAAGGTCGCGCAGTACCAGCTCGCCGCGCTGCTCGCGCGCGCGCCGGCCGATCTGCCGAAGGCCGCCGCCGAATGCGAACGCCTGCCGAAGCTGCGTCAGCCGATTCCGATCGGCGACGGCGCCGCGCTGTTGCGCCGCCGCCCCGACGTGCGCGAAGCCGAGCGGCAGCTCGCCGCCGCGACCGCGCGGATCGGCGTGGCAACCGCCGCGCTGTACCCGTCGGTCAGCATCGGCGCGTCGGCCGGCTCGGTCGGCGTCGCCGCCGATCTGTTCTCGTCCACCACGAATCGCTGGTCGTTCGGTCCGCTGATCAGCTGGTCGTTCCCCGTCAACGGCCAGCGCGCGCGCGTGCGCGAGGCCGAAGCCGCGACGGGCGGCGCACTCGCGCACTTCGACGGCGTCGTGCTGAATGCGCTGCGCGAAACGCAGTCGAGCCTCGCGACCTATGCCGCCGACGTGCAGCGTACGGACGCGCTGCGCACCGCGTACGAGTCGGCCCGCAATTCCGCCGCCGAAACCCATCGTCTCTACGCGGCCGGCCGCGAATCGTTCATCGCCGATCTCGATGCGACGCGCACGTTGACGAGCGTGCAGGCGCAGGTCGCGGCGGCCGAAGGCCAGGTCGCGGCCGACCAGGTGCGGCTCTTCCTCGCGCTCGGTGGCGGGTGGGAGAGCGACGGCGCGACGGCTGCCGGCTCCGCCGCCGCGACGCCCGCGAGCGGCCCGTCAGCGCCGTAGCGTCATCGCCGCCGGCACGAAACGCGCGATGACAGCGAGTTTTCGTGATGCGCGTCATGGCATCCGCTGGGCGACGCCCACCCGCGTTGCCGGTACACTGGCCGATGCATTTCCATTCATCTGCTGCCGCAGCCGGGCCGGCCGCGGCATCCACCTCGGAGAATCATCATGCGAACCAGCGCCCGCAACCAATTCGCCGGCCAGATCGGCGCCGTCAAGCCCGGTGCCGTCAACGACGAAATCACGCTGCGCACGCAGGACGGCCTCGAGATCGTCGCCGTGATCACCCACGGCAGCGCGGCGTCGCTGGGTCTCGCGGCCGGCACGAAGGCGTTCGCGCTCGTCAAGGCATCGTCGGTCATCGTGATGGTCGATGTGGACAGCAGCAAGGTGTCGGCGCGCAACTGCGTGACGGGCACCGTCGCGTCGGTCGCGAAGGGCGCGGTCAATTCGGAAGTCGTGATCAAGGCCGCGGGCAGCGCGGAGATCGTCGCGATCGTCACCAACGACAGCGTCGATCGTCTCGGCCTCGCGAGCGGCACCGCTGCGTCCGCGATCTTCAAGGCGTCGAGCGTGATCGTCGGCGTCGAGTGATCGTGTGACGATCGCGATGGTGATACGTCGTGCACGTCGCATGCGTTCGGCCTGGTTCCCGTCCGGAGGCTGACGATGACCGCTTCGGCCGATCGCACGTACGAACAGGCGTTGCAGTCGCTGCAATCTGCGACAGCCAACGCCGACGTGCCCGATGCCCGGTTGTTCGGCACACTCGTTGCGGCACGCGCGGGGCGTAACGAACTGACGCTGCTGGGCTTGTCTCCCGACCGGTTCGCCTGGCTGCTGGCCCGGCAGTTTCCGCATCTGCGATCCGCCGATATCGCCGCACTCGCGCCGACGGTCACGCCGCCAGCGCTGCCGGCCACGCACGCGGCATTCGTCGCGACGCTGCACGCGCGGTTGATGGACGACGCGAATCCCGCGGTCGCTCGCGACGATGCCGACTGCCTCGCCGCGATCATCGCGCATGCGTGTCTGCGCCCCGATCATCTGTGGCGCGACCTCGGGCTCGATGGGCGCGACGCGGTATCCGCGATGCTCGAACGCTTTTTCCCCGCGCTTGCCGCGCACAACGTCGCGCATCTGCGCTGGAAGAAATTCCTTGCGCAGGAAGTGGCCGCATCGCTCGGTGTGGCGCCCGGGCCCGCCCCCGGATGCCCGGGCTGCGAGGATTTCGGTTTCTGCTTTCCTCGCGCGCGATAATCGGCGCGGCAACGTACGTACCGTCGTCTGTTTCGTCGCGTCGCTAGCGAGAACCTGCCGTTACGCGACTTCGACGCCACATTCCGCTTCCACGAGCCGGCATCGCGCGCAACATCGACCGAATGATCGTCGAACGCGCGATCCGGTTAACGGAGCGCATTCCGCACCCTCAACGCGACCCGGTGACGAGCGGCCTTCGATGTGCGGTCGCCGGCACATGCGTCGACGACCTGTCGACGACCGGCTGTCCGCGTTTCCCATAAACGGTCACCTTGCGACGCGCGACACGCATTGCTCACGACACGATCAATGCCGATGCCGGTGATGAATATCCGGAAAATGCGCATGGCTGTGCGTGATCGGCAAATGCACGTGCGGATGCGTGTGCGGTTCGTCGCCGTCGTACGGAAAATCGTGCGAGTGCTGGTGATGGTCGTCGTGCCGATGCCGGTGCGTATGCTCGAGCCGCTCGTGCTCATGCGCGTGCTCGTGCCGTTCGCGCACGTGCAGCCAGATGCCGAGCGCCATCAGCGCAGCTGCGATCCAGAACGTCGCGGGCGGCAGCGCGGGCCAGATCAGCAACGACAACACGACCCCGAACAGCGGCGCGATCGAAAAATACGTGCCGGTGCGCGCGCTGCCGAGATGACGCAGCGCGACGACGAACAGCACGAGGCTGATCCCGTAGCCGCCGAGCCCCGTCAGCATCGCCGCGGCCGTAACCGGTATCGCGGGCAGCGTCGCGCCGGTCGCCAGCGCGATGCCGATGTTCACCGGCCCGGCGATCAGCCCTTTCAGGCACGCAATCACCATCGCGTCGTTCGCGGCCACCTTGCGGGTCAGGTTGTTGTCGATCGCCCAGCACAGGCACGCACCGACGATCAGCCACGCGCCGACCGGCACGCCGGCGCGGTCCGGCGTCCACGACAACAGCGTGCCGCCGGCGACGATCGCCACCATGCCGACGAATATCTGCGTATCGACGTTCTCGCGAAACACGACCCACGCGATCACCGCCGTCAGCACGCCTTCGAGATTGAGCAGCAACGCACTCGTCGCCGCCGGCGTGCTCGACAGCCCGAGCATCAGCAAAGCCGGGCCCGCCACGCCGCCCGCCGCGATCGCACCGGCCAGCCACGGCAGATCGGTACGCCGTAGCGGCGCCGCATCCGCAGCCGGTGCGCGACGGCTGTGCCAGCCGCGCAGCAGGATCCCGATGCCGAGCCCGATGCCGCTGCCGAGATAGAACAGGCCCGCAACCATGAACGGCGACATCGCGCCGATCAGCGCCTTGGCAAGCGGTGTCGCGGCGCCGAACAGCGCAGCGGCGGCGAGCGCGACGAAAATCGCGGAATGTCTCGGGTTCATGATCCGGGTTGTATCGACGTGGATGAAGCTGAGCATGACTCGGGGCCGACGCGGGCTTGCCTTACTTTTCGAAAGGCTGCTTGTATCGCGGCGATTGGCTTGCCCGCAGTCCGACGATCCAGCCGTGATTATCGCGCGCCGTTTTGTCGGGATGGGCACACGGGACCGCGCGCGCGTCGATCGACGTTTTTCACGCCATCATTTCGTAAAACGAATTATCTGACTGACGCACCGGATTAATCGGTGATGCGTATTATTTACGTTCCATCAGCACGGTCGAAATATCGTGTGCGCCAGGATCGAACGTTGTCCGTCCGGTCGCGTTGATTGTTCGACGAGAGAGAGGGGAATGTCCCGGCCGGATCGGCGCCGGTGAAGGCAGTCCCGACCTGCCTCTGTCGAGGCAAGTCGGTCTGTCGTGTGATTCATCGCATGCAACCTGCATGCGAGCACGCGCCGTACGGTCGACGGCAGCGCAGTGCGGATTACTCGTTGCCGGCCGCTTGCTGCTCGACCTGCGGCGCGACGTCGGTCTGCACCTTCGTTTCCGCTTCGGCTTCCGCCGGTTGCGGCGCGGCAGCTGCCTCGGCCTGCTGCTCGGCCTTCGGCTGCTGCGGCGCCCCCTTGGCCGACTGCGCCGCGCCCTTGTTCGGGCGGCGAGCCTTCAGGCGGCGCGCACGCGCCGCATCGTCGTGCGTCACGCGCCCGGCTTCGTTGCCCTGCAGGTCGACGCGCACCGCGTCTTCGACGAGGCAGGACCAGTAGCGGTTGCCACGGCACCACGTCGACATCGCTTCGCGCAGTTCGGCTTCGTTGAGGCCGACGGCCTGCGCTTCGCGGGCGAGATCGTCCCAGATGCCGACCTTGAGCGGCACTTTGGGGGCCGGATTCTTCGGGAACGCGCGCGGAAACTTCCGCTGCAGTTTGCCGATTGCGACGATGACCGGATCGACCGGCGCCGACGGCTTTGCCGAGGCAGGCTTCGCCCGATGCTGCGCCTTCGCGCCGGCACCCGGCTTGGCGCCGCGGGACGGCTGGTCGCCGGACTTCGGCTTCACACCGGCGTCCGTCGGCGCTGCCGGCCGCTTCGCGTTGCGCTCCTGCTTGGCCTTCGCTGCGAGCTGCGCCCGCAATTCGGCAAGTTGTTCAAAACCCATAAATTCAATCCACCAGGAATATAAGGTGTGGTTCGTGCGGCCATGCCGCGCGGCACAAAAGCTTCGCCGCCATGCGCGCGGCCGGCCTGCCGCCGGTGCGGAATACTACGGGGCCGCATCGCGCACGCCACTCTGTTTTCAGGCACCCGGCCTCGATGCCGGACAAGGCAGGAGTGGAAGTATACCGGTACGCGGGACGGCCGGTTGACTCACCGGTCTGCATTCACCCGATTCGGGGCACCGGAAATGCGTCCGCGCGGTCGTGTTGCGCATTATATGGATACGCTTCCGGATGTCACGCCATTCGCGGCCACGGCCGGAAATCGGGGCGGGCCGACCGATACGCGATCTTCCGCGCGACCCACAGTCGAACGGCGGCGTATCGCATCCGCGACGCGTTGTGCGGACCTGCGACGTCGCGCGACACGCGTCCTTGACGCTCGTGTGCACCGGCATCGATACACGACTCGTTGCGTCCGCATCGATCGCGGCGCGGACGAAGATATCGGAAAGTGCGTAGTATGGCCGCATCGACTTCGTTGGCAGCATGTCTCGCCTGCTTTTCCCCACGCGCCCGGTCAGCCGGGCGCGATCCCGTTGCCTGCGAAAAGCCCCGGTTACACGAGATGGAGCGGATGCATGGTTTCCCAAGACGACACCCCACACGACGGCATCACGCGCGAGGAGATTCACCATCGGCAGATCGACATGCGCGGCTATCGGCGCAGCGACGGCCTGTTCGAAGTGACGGCCTGCCTCGCGGACCGCAAGACCAGCGATTTCACACCGCCCGGCGGCGCGCGGACGGTCGTGGCGCGGACGCCGCTCCACGATCTCGGCGTGACGCTGGTGTTCGACGTCGACATGGTCGTCCGCGCCGTATCCACGTTCATTCGTTCGCATCCGTATGCGCAGTGTCCGGGCGGCGGCGACTCGCTGCAGGCGCTCGTCGGATTGAACATCGGCGCCGGCTGGAACAGCGAGGTTCGCAAGCGCCTGCCGTCCTGCGATACGTGCACACACCTGAAGGAATTGCTCGGCCCGATCGCGACGACGGCCTATCAGACGATGGTCGGCATGCGGCGATCGTCGCTCGATTACCGCGACAGCGAAGGAAAGCCGCTCAAGATCGACAGTTGCTACGCCTACGGCGCGTCGCGCGATCTCGTGAAGCGTCTTTGGCCTGAATATCACCGGCCTTCGACCACGGTAAAAGACAGCTGAAGTGCCGGGACCCGGCGGGTTCGGCGTTTGCGGAATGAGTATTGCGCGAACAGCCGCCAATCCTGTCGATGTTCATTCGGCAGATCGACGCCGCCGCATCCGGCATCAGAAAACGCCCAGCGCAAGTCCCGCGGCAAGGCCCGCACCCAGTTCGGCGCAGCGCGCGAGTGCTTCGCTGTCGATCGTCTTCGTCGCGAGAATACGTTCTGGCGTCTGCGCATGCGTGCAGACGATCAGCCCGGGCGCCACGTTCTTCAGCCGCCATCCGGTCGCGATCCGGTCGATCTGGCGCAACGCGTTCTGTCCGTCGCTTCCCGCGCAAATCATCGCCGCATACGGCCGGCCGTTCACGCGATCGAGCGCCGCGTAGTAGCAGCGATCGAAGAAATCCTTCATCAGGCCGGACATCGCCGCAAGATTCTCCGGCGTCGCGAACAGGTACGCGTCGGCGGCCAGCACGTCCGCTGCACTCGTTGCGTCCGCGCGCTGCAACCTGACGTCGACGCCAGGCTGCTCGCGCGCCGCTGCGGCAGCCGCTGCGGCCATCTGCTGCGTGCCTCCGGTCATCGTGTGATAGACGATCAACAGCGTCTTCATGGGTCGTTGCTCGCGTCCGGCTTCGGATGCGCCGGCGGTATCGTTCAGTCTAGGCCAGATGGCCGATCGACACGGGTGGGCGCCATTTGGCGTTCGTGCTTCCAGGGATCGCCGGTTTGCCCGCTCGTCGACGCCGCGCGCACATCGCAGTGGCTTCGAGCTGTCCGTCGATCTGGATGCTTCCGGTGGCGCGTTCAGTCTTGCTGGCGATGCGGTGCGACGCCGTCGTCCGGTCGCGCGTAGTACGCGAGGAACATGTCGGCAGCCGATTCCGCAACTTTCTGCTGCTCCTGCGCCGTCAACGGCGGCTGGCCCATCGTGATCTGCGGCCAGAACGCGAAGGCCTTCACGGCGCCATGCAGCTGATGCGCGGCGAACACCGGATCGGTGACCGACAGGCGGCCGGCCGCCGCTGCCGCACGCACCCAGACCGTGAGGTCTTCCTCCCGCTCGCTGAGACGCTCGACCATGTCGCGCGCCCGTTCCGGCGAATGGATGGCCGCGCCGATCGCGACACGCGCCAGCGCGAGGAAGGCCTCATCATTCATCAAGCGCAATTTGCGGTCGAGCAACGCGAGCAGTTGCTCGCGCAGCGGTACGTCGGCGCGATAGGTCGGCGAACTGCCAGTCCGGGTCGCCTCCCACAGCTTGTTCAGGATCGCGGCGAACAGCGTCTCCTTGCCCGGGAAGTGGTTGTAGACGGTGCGCTTCGACACGTCCGCGCGCGCAGCGATGCGATCCATGCTCGTCGCATCGTAGCCGGCCGCGAGAAATTCCTCGATTGCCGCATCGACGATGGCCGCGCGCTTTCGGTCGGTCAGACGCTGAGGGGGAGTGCTGGTATCCATCGAGAAATTTTACACCGGGCAGTTTACTTATCCCAAAAATAAACTACACTGTTTAGTGTACTTTATTCTCCGGATGAACCGACATGGCATCGCCTCTCGTTTTGATTCACCGCATTCTGGGTTTCGCGGCCGCCCGACGTGGCCGGACGCTGTCCGGCAGTTCGCCGCAGCACGATGGCGAGCGCTTTGCCAATGTTGCTCCGCGCCCCGCCGAAGGACTGGGCAAGACGCTGGGAATCGCGTGGAACATGCTGGTCAACAAGCCGCGTCATACGGTGCCTGCCGGCACGTTGCCGGTCGATTCGCTGACCCGCGCGGAGCTCGAGGCGGCGCCCGATCGCAGCCTCTACCGGCTCGGCCATTCGACGCTGTTGCTGAAGTTGCGCGGTGAATTCTGGTTGACCGATCCGGTATTTGCCGAGCGCGCGTCGCCGTTTCGGCGTATCGGGCCCAAGCGCTTCCATGCGCCACCGATTGCGCTGGAAGAGCTTCCGCCGCTGCGCGGCGTGATCCTGTCGCACGACCATTACGATCACCTCGATCGCGACACGGTGCTCGCGCTCGCCGCAATCACCGGCGTGTTCGCGACGACGCTGGGCGTCGGCGATCGGCTGATCGAATGGGGGATCGACGCGAACCAGGTCCGCCAGCTCGACTGGTGGCAAAGCGTGGACGTGGCCGGGGTGACGCTGACGGCGACGCCTGCCCAGCACTTCTCCGGGCGCAGCCTGTTCGACGGCAACAGTACGCTGTGGGCGTCGTGGGTGATCGTCGACGACGACCTGCGCCTGTTCTTCAGCGGCGACACCGGCTATTTCGACGGTTTCCGGGAAATCGGCGAGCGCCTCGGACCGTTCGACGTCACGCTGATCGAAACAGGCGCCTATGATACGCAATGGCCTTACGTGCACATGCAGCCGGAAGAAACCGTGCAGGCGCACATCGATTTGCGCGGGCGCTGGCTGATCCCGATCCACAACGGCACGTTCGACCTCGCGATGCATCGCTGGCAGGAGCCGTTCGAGCGCGTCACGGCGCTGGCGCTCGTGCGCGGCATCGAGCTGTCGACGCCGCGGATGGGCGAACGCCTCGATCTCGACACACCGCATCGCGGCGAACGCTGGTGGCGCACGGTCGACGAGCGCGCGACGGCACCGGCGGCGAAATCGCGACGCTGGCAGTTTTGCGCATCGCAGGCAACGAAGTAGTCCGCCAGTCGCGGCACGCACATGCCTTCCGTGAAGACGGCCGTGCCGCGATTCCAGGCGGTGCACGCGTTGCCGGCCTCCCCTGCACGTCGACGGCATGCCTGTCGACCCGATTACCTGAGTGAGAAGTCATGCACCCGGCATCCGCCCGATACATATCCGGCCAACAAGACGACGACATTGCCATCGCGGCATTCGACCAGGCAAGCCACCGTTCGACCGGCCGCAGCCGCGAGAACGAACTGCGACGGACCCTTGCGGAGCGCGTCGCGAGGTGGACCGAAGGTGTCGATCACCTCGACACGGCCATTCCCAACTTGAGCTTTCACCGACGGGAAGCGCCGACGCAGCCGATGGAGTGCATGGTCGAGCCGAGCTTCGGCCTCGTCGTTCAAGGTGCAAAGCGGGTCATGCAGAGTGGGGATGCCTACATCTACGATGCCGATCGCTTTCTGATCACGTCTCTCGACCTGCCCGGTTCGACGCAGATCATTGAGGCCAGCCCCGACAAACCGTTTCTCGGGCTCGGTCTCAAGCTCGATTTTCGCGTCATGGCCGAACTGATGATGCAAGTCGCGCCGGATCACGACGATGCGCCAGCAGGCCGCGGACTCGTCGTCGGCGACATGACCGAACCACTGTACGACGCGCTGAATCGGTTACTCGCGCTGCTGGACGACCCGCACGCCATTGCGGTTCTCGGCCCGTACATCGAGCGGGAAATCTACTACCGGCTGCTGACGAGCGACCAGGGCGGCCGCCTGCGACAGATTGCGTCCACCGGCAGCCAGTGCAACCGTGTGTCGCGCGCGATCCGGTGGCTGCGCGCTCACTATGACGAGTCGTTGCGTGTCGATGACCTTGCGGCGCAGGTTCAGATGAGCAGTTCGACGTTCCATCACCACTTCCGTCAGCTCACCGGCATGAGTCCGCTGCAATACCAGAAATGGATACGGCTCAACGAGGCACGTCGGCTGATGCTGGCCGAGCGGCTCGACGCTGCGTCGGCGGCGTTCAGGGTCGGGTATGCGAGCCCGACGCAGTTCAACCGGGAATATAGCCGGCTGTTTGGTAATTCTCCGCGACGGGATATCGATAGCCTGCGAGGCGGAGCGGACGTCGCGTTGTCGATTGTGGCGAGTTATTGATTGCGGTGCGGCGGCGGAGATGTGTCGGTTTCGACGGGATTCGAAGGGCTGAAATTGGCTTCGCACACGCGACGTCGACGGGCTTGGGTTGAAGCGTTGGACACCGATATGTTTCCAGCTCGGATGAATGCTCGGCGTCTTGTATGTTCAGTACTGACCAGTACGGTAAAGTCTGGTGGTAGCCAGACGAGACCGTGCAGTTTGCCCCGCGCTTGGGTGTTGGAGCCCGTGACTGAGTACAAAACGCACGGTTGCCGTGCTGGTC
>NZ_JAKWFH010000104.1:0-11962 GCF_029522185.1 Burkholderia sp. IO2
TCGAGTCGTTCATGATGGGTCCGGGGGCGGGCGAATCGAAGGATGAGAAGGGGCGGGCGTCCGCGCTCAACGCAGCGCCGGCGTATCGGGTGCGTGCTGCGCGTGCCGCGCTGCCGCGGCGTCGCGACGCCGGGCGAGCCACGCATGGACGAAGCCGAACAGCACCGGCACGAACAGCAGCGTCGACACCGTGCCGAACGCGAGGCCGCCGATCACCGCGCGGCCGAGCGGGGCGTTCTGCTCGCCGCCGTCGCCGAGGCCGAGTGCCATCGGCAACATGCCGATCAGCATCGCGAGCGCGGTCATCACGACGGGCCGGAAGCGGTTGAAGCCCGCGTCGAGCGCCGCTTGCCATGGCGGCGCGCCGGCCGCGAGCAACTCGCGCGCTGCGTTCACGACGAGAATGCTGTTCGCGGTCGCGATGCCGATGCACAGGATCGTGCCGGTCAGCGCGGGCACCGACAGCGTGGTGCGCGTGACGAACAGCATCCATGCGATGCCGGCGAGCGATGCCGGCAGCCCGCCGACGATCACGAGCGGATCGAGCCACGACTGGAAGTTCACGACCATCAGCAGGTAGACCAGCGAGATCGCGAGCGCGAGGCCGCCGAGCAGCCCCGCGAACGACTCGTGCATCGCCTGCACCTGGCCGCGCAGCACGATCGACGCGCCGGGCGGCAGTTGCGCGCGCGCGGCGTCGACGAGCTTCGTCACGTCGCCCGTGACGCCGCCGAGGTCGCGCCCCTGCACGGACGCGAAGATGTCGAGCACCGGCTGCACGTTGTAGTGCGACACCACGGCCTGCTGCGTCGCGCGCGAGAACGAGCCGAGCGCGCCGAGCAGGTTCTGCGCGGGCGCGCCCGCGGCCGGGCCGCCGGCCGGCGTCTGCGGCGAGCGGGCGGTGCCGGCGGGCAGCGGCACGTTCGCGAGCGACTGCAGCGAATTTACCGTGTACTGCGGCGTCTGCACGAGCACCGGGTAGCTGACGCCGTTGCGCGGATCGAGCCAGAAGTTCGGCGTCGTCTGCGAGCTGCCGGACAGCGCGATCAGCAGGTTCTGCGCGACGTCGCGCTGGTCGAGACCGGCCTGGATCGCCTTCGTACGATCGACGTTCACGTTGATAGCGGGTTCGTCGCCGGGCTGCTGGATGCGCGCGTCGACGAGCCCGCGCACGCCGCGCAGCTTCGTGAGCAGCGCGTTCGCGACCGCGCGGTTCTGGTCGAGCTTGTTGCCGACGATCTGGATGTCGATCGGCGCGGGCAGTCCGAAGTTGAGGATCTGGCTGACGATGTCGGCCGGCAGGAACGCGAACGTCACGCCGGGGAACGCCTGCGCGAGCACGTTGCGCAGCTTCGCGACGTACGCGGCGGTCGACGCGTGATCCGGCTTCAGCGTGACGAGCACGTCGGCGTCCTCGGTGCCGATCGGGTCCGACGAGTCGTACGTGAGGTTGATCCCGCTCACCGGCACGCCGATGTTGTCGAGCACGCCCGCGAGCTGGTTCGCCGGAATCACGCTGCGGATCTTCGTTTCCACTTCGTCGGTGAGCCGCGCGGTTTCCTCGATCCGCGTGCCGGTCGGCGCGCGCAAATGCAGGCGAATCTCGCCGGTGTCGACCGACGGAAAGAAGTCCTGCCCGGCGAACGCGTAGAGGCCCGTCGATGCGATGCAGGCGAGCAGGAACGCGGCCGCGAAGCGGCGCCGCCGCGCGATCGCCGCCGACAGCAGCGCGCGATAGCGCAGCCGCACGGCCTCGAAGCGATGCTCGAACGCGGCCTGGAACCGCGCGATGCGTGCGAATGCGCCGCGCGGCGGCCGGCCGCTGCCTTTGGCGCGCATCAGCGCCATCGCAAGCGTCGGCACCAGCGTGCGCGAGAAGAAGTACGACGCGATCATCGCGAAGATCACGGCTTCGGCGAGCGGCACGAACAGATAGCGCGCGACACCCGTGAGCAGGAACATCGGCACGAACACGATGCAGATCGACAGCGTCGACACGAAGGTCGGCACCGCGATTTCCCCCGCGCCGGTGAGGATCGCTTCGTCGAGCGGCGCGCCGAGCTCGAGATGATGCGTGATGTTCTCGATCGCGACGGTCGCGTCGTCGACGAGGATCCCGACCGCGAGCGCGAGCCCGCCCAGCGTCATGATGTTGATGGTCTGCCCGAGCACGGACAGCGCGAGCAGCGACGTGAGCACCGCGAGCGGAATCGTGATCGCGATGATCAGCGTCGCGCGCCAGCTGCCGAGGAACAGCAGGATCATCAGCGCGGTCAGGCATGCGGCGATCAGCGCTTCGCGCACGACGCCCTGGACCGCCGCCTTCACGAACACGGACTGATCGTCGAGCGGCGCGATGCGCAGCGTGTTCGGCAACCCGGCCGCGATCTTCGGCAGCATCGCCTTCACCTGGTCGATGATCGTCAGCGTCGATGCGCTGCCGGTCTTCTCGACCGTCAGCAGCGCCGCGCGCTTGCCGTCCACCCGCACGATGTTGGTCTGCGGCGCGTAGCCGTCGCGAACGTGCGCGACGTCGCGCACGTACACGACGTTGCCGCCGATCGTCTTCACCGGCAGGTCGTTCAGCGCGGCGACCGTCTGCGTGCTGCCGTTCATCTGCACGTTGTATTCGTGCGTGCCGATTTTCGCGGTGCCGCCCGGCAGGATCAGGTTCTGCGCGTTGATCGCGTTCACGACGTCGATCGGCGCGAGCCCCTTCGCCTGCAGCGCGTGCGTATCGAGATCGACGACGATCTGGCGGATCTTGCCGCCGAACGGCAGCGGCACCGCCGCGCCCTGGACGGTCGCGAGCTGCGTGCGGATGAAGCTGTTGCCGAGGTCGTACAGCTGCTGCTCGGCGAGCGTGTCGCTCGACAGCCCGAGCTGCAGGATCGGCACCGTCGACGCGTTGTACGTGATGATGTTCGGCGGCAGCGTGCCGGGCGGCAGGATGCGCAGGATCGACGCGGCGTTGCTCGCGGCTTGCGCGATCGCGCGATTGATGTCGGCGCCCGGGTGGAAGAACACCTTCACGACCGACACGCCGTTCAGCGATTGCGACTCGATGTGCTCGATGTCGTCGACGTCGGACGTGAGCGCGCGTTCGTAGTTCGACGTGATCCGCTTGGCCATGTCCTCGGCGGAGAAGCCGTTGTACGACCAGACGATGCTGACGACCGGAATGTCGATGTTCGGAAAGATGTCGGTCGGCGTGCGCAGCAGTGCCAGCGGCCCCGCGATGAAGATCAGCAGCGCGAGTACGACGAACGTGTAGGGCCTGCGTAACGCCAGCCGGACGATCCACATGATGGTGCTCCTCGAAGCAGGGCTCGGATGCGCATTCGATGCGACGAGCACGCAGTCTGCCGGCGCGGCGTTGACCCGACCCTGACTCGAGGATTACGAAACCGTTATCTGTGCGGGCGCACTGCAGCGTCGGCGGTGGTCGCCGGTAGCTCGCCCTTGCTTTTTCATATTCCTTACCATAAAGTAAGGAATATTGGAGGTGCCGCAAATGACAGCAGCTACTATTACTTCAAAGGGTCAGGTGACCATTCCGGTGGATGTACGCAATCAACTAGGCCTGGAGTCCGGAGACCGGATCGAATTCAGCTTCAACGAGGCAACGGGCCGGTATGAGATCTACCCGGCCACGCGCTCGCTCGCCTCGCTCAAGGGCATCGTGAAAAAGCCCGAGAAATCGGTGTCAATCGAGGACATGAATCGGGCCATCGCCGAACAGGGAGCGTCCGCGCGATGATAGGACTGGATCCGAACGTGCTGGTCCGCTATTTCGCTCAAGACGATGCCGTGCAATCAAAGAGGGCGACCGCGCTGATGGAGTCGTTGTCGGCGGAGCGTCCGGGGTACGTTTCGCAGGTGGCGCTGGTCGAGGTCGTCTGGGTGCTGGGACGTTGCTACGGCGTAGAGCGCGAACAGATAACAGACATCATCGACTCGATGACCGCTACGAAGGAACTGGCCGTTGAAGGCGCTGACACGGTGCGAAAGGCACTTCGCGTTTTCGCGGCATCACCGAAGGCGGATTTTGCGGATTGCCTGATCGAGCGGTCGGCACACGTCGTCGGGTGCGAGTACACAGCAACCTTCGACGTGGCCGCCTCAAAGGTCGCTGGCATGCGGTTGATAAAGTAATCACGGCGCAAGCCGACGATAGAAGAACGGGCGATCAGATAACAAAACCGTAATCGAAGCCTCACCTTCAGGAAAGCGCGCGAATCGCAGAATGGACTCAACTCTTCATCGCATCGATGGGGAGCGGAGGTCCGGCCTGATCTGCGGACGCGAACACGCCATCTTTGAGAGGTGAACATCATGAACAACCTGATTCGTGCAGTCCTGCTGTCCTGCGCACTGAGCGCACCGATCGTCGCATTTGCGCAAACCACCGACCATGCGGTTACCCGCGCCGAGGTGCGTGCCGATCTCGTCCGTGTCGAGAAGGCTGGTTATCGGCCGATCGGCACCGACCCGTACTACCCGGAGGACATCCAGGCCGCCGAAGCGAAGGTCGTCGCGCAGCAAGCGCAATCGGCCGCTGCCCAGCCGACCGACGCGGCCAGGACGGCGACATCATCGCTCGCGTCGCTCGACACGCAGCCGTTGTACGAGCATCACTGAGCGCGGTTGGCGACCGCCGTCGGAAACCCGGCGGCGGTTCCTTCAACGGACGGCGCGCATGCCGTAGCGAGTCAGTTCTCGCCTTTCTCGAGCACGTTCTGCGTGAGCGTGATCGACGGAATCGTCGGCTTGAGCAGCGCGCGGCGCGCGCGACGGCTCAGCCACTTCCAGCCGGCCACGAGCAGCAGCGCGACCAGCGGGATCGAGGCGATCGTCCACGTCCCGTTCGGGTAGTCGAAGGCCATCAACACCAGCACGCCGAGCAGGAACAGCAACGTGAGCCACGACGTGACGGGCGCGCCCGGCATCCTGAACGACACGTCTTCCACGTCGCCGCGCCTGACCGCGGCGCGGAACTTCATCTGGCACACGACGATGAAGCCCCAGGTGCTGATGATGCCCAGCGACGCGATGTTCAGCACGATCTCGAACACGCTCGACGGCACGAGATAGTTGAGCAGCACGCCGACCACGTAGATCGCGACCGTCACCAGAATGCCCGCGTACGGGACGGATTGCCCGCTCATTCGCGCGAGGAACGCGGGGGCGGAGCCGCCCATCGACAGCGAACGCAACACGCGCCCCGTCGAATACAGGCCGGAGTTGAGGCTCGACAGCGCGGCCGTGAGCACCACCAGGTTCATCACCGAGCCGATGCCCGGCACGCCGAGCGCGCCGAAGAACGTGACGAACGGGCTCTGGCCCGCCTTGTACGCGCTCCACGGCAGCAGGCAGACCAGCAGCACGACCGATGCGACGTAGAAGATCGCGATGCGCCAGATCACGTTGTTGATCGCGCGCGGCAGCACCTTGCGCGCATCCTTGCATTCGCCGGCGGCCGTACCGACCAGTTCGACGCCCGCGAACGCGAACACCACGCCCTGCACCAGCACCAGTGCCGGCATCAGCCCGTGCGGAAAGAACCCGCCGTTGTCGGTGATCAGATGCATGCCGGTGCCATGACCGGCGACCGGCATGCCCGTGCCGAGGATCGCCGCGCCGATCACGAGAAACAGCACGATCGCAGCGACCTTGATCAGCGCGAACCAGAACTCCATCTCGGCGAACCACTTCACGCCGATCAGGTTCATCGTCGCGACGATGCACAGCGCGACGAGCGCGAAGATCCACTGCGGCACGGCCGCGAACGGCGCCCAGTAGTGCATGTAGAGCGCGACGGCGGTGATGTCGACGATGCCGGTCATCGCCCAGTTCAGGAAGTACATCCAGCCGGCGACGAACGAGGCCTTTTCGCCGAGGAACTCGCGCGCGTACGACACGAAGCTGCCGCTGCTGGGGCGATGCATCACGAGTTCGCCGAGTGCGCGCAGGATCAGGAACGAAAACGCGCCGCACACCAGATAGACGATCGCGAGCGCCGGGCCGGCGGCCTGCAGCCGCGCGCCGGCGCCGAGAAACAGCCCGGTGCCGATGGCCCCGCCGATCGCGATCATCTGCACCTGTCGATTGCCGAGGGTCTGGTGATAGCCGGCTTCGTGCGATTCGAGCCAGCTGCGTTTGTCGGTTTCGCCGGTTGTCGACGGGTCGGGAATCGATGCCATGACGGTATCCTCGCGCGCGGATGGGATTGGATTCGCCTCGATCGCGGGACGATCGGGGCCACCGGTACCGGAGGAGCAGCGCACCGAATCGAGCGCGCCCGTCCTGATCGCGATTCGTCGGACGTGACGAAAGGCACGGTACGTCGCGAACGTATTCAGCCGTAATTCCCGTCACAAACGGAATGCAAATTTGGACTGGGCCTGTTCGAATCCGTGCATAGGGCCGCGGCGACGGGTGAACCAGATAGGTAATTTGGTGCGCCGGCGCGCGCTGCGAGGGCAACCGTTACCGACGGCGCCGGTTCGTGCACCGAAATGAGGAATTCGGCACGCCGAGCGGTTCGCCGAAATTTCCGTCTCGTGCCGGCGGGGCAAGCGTTTGACGGCAATGGCCCGGTTTTTGCTGGAGTGGTGTGGACCGCGCAATCGTTGCGCGTCGCTCGACGACATACCAGACAAGGAAGATTCACCGTGAGCCCGACGACCCGACCGTTCCCCCGACGCACCTGGCTGGCTGCGCTGCTCGCCGCCCCCGTGATCGCGCTGTTCGCCGCCGCGCCGGCCCATGCCGATGCGCTCGACACCATCGCGAAAAACGGCACGCTGCGCGTCGCGGTGCCCGAGGACTATCCGCCCTTCGGTTCGGTCGGCACGGACATGCAGCCGCAGGGCTACGACATCGACATGGCAGGACTCCTTGCCAAGGCGCTCGGCGTCAAGCTGAAGCTGGTGCCCGTAAACAGCGCGAACCGGATTCCGTACCTGACGACCAACAAGGTCGACATGGTGATCTCGTCGCTCGGCAAGACCCCGGAGCGCGAGAAGGTCATCGACTTCTCGAGCGCATACGCACCGTATTTCCAGGGCGTGTTCGGGCCGTCCGACGTAAAGGTGAGCACGCCGGCCGACCTCACCGGCAAGACGGTCGGCGCGACGCGCGGCGCGCTCGAGGAGATCGCGCTGTCGCAGCTCGCGCCGAACGCGACGATCAAGCGCTTCGAGGACAACAACGCGACGATCCAGGCGTTCCTGTCGGGGCAGGTCCAGTTGATCGCGGCCGGCAACATCGTCGCGGCGGCGATTCTCGCGAAGAATCCGCCGCGCCGCCCGGAGGTGAAGTTCGTGATCAAGAATTCGCCGTGCTTCGTCGGCGTCAACAAGAACGAACCACGCCTGCTCGCGAAGATCGACGATGCGATCGCGCATGCGAAGCAGGACGGCTCGCTGGGCGAGATGTCGCGCAAGTGGCTCGGCCAGCCGTTGCCGGCCGGACTGTGACGCATCGCCGTGTCGCCGGATACGTCGCCGCGGCCGGGGTGCCCGGCGTGGCGCGTGTCGTTGTCCGAACCTGAATTTATCCCCGTCCCATGAGCTACCAGCTTCAATTCGGCGAGCTCGCCGAGTACGTCGGCGTGTTCGCGAGCGGCGCGGCGATCACGCTCGCGCTGACCGCGGTTGCGACCGTGCTGGGCGTCGCCGTCGGCGTGCTCGGCGCGGCCGCGTACAGCGCCGACGCGCGCGCGGCCGTGCGACTGCGCCCGCTGATCGGCGCGTACGTCGAGGCGATTCGCAATACGCCGTTCGTCGTCCAGCTGTTCTTCATCTTCTTCGGCTTGCCGGCGCTCGGCGTGCACATCGACGAGTACACGGCCGCGATCCTCGCGATGACGCTCAATCTCGGCGCGTACTCGGTCGAGATCGTGCGCGCCGGCGTGGCCGCCGTGCCGAAAGGGCATCTCGAGGCCGCGTCCGCGCTGGCGATGTCGCGCGCGCAGATGCTGCGTCACGTCGTGTTGCCGCAGGCGCTCGCCAAGGTATTTCCCGCGCTGTCGAGCCAGATCGTGATCACGATGCTCGGCTCGGCCGTCGTGTCGCAGATCTCGGTGGCCGATCTGACCTATGCGGCCAGCTACATCCAGTCGCGCAACTTCCGCGCCTTCGAGACGTACTTCGTGATCACGCTCGCGTATCTGGCGATGGCGCTGCTGCTGCGCGCCACGCTCGGCGCGATGGGCCGCCGCCTGTTCACCCGTCGCGTGCGAGGTGCGCGATGACCGATTTCACGTTGGGGCAGATTCTCGCGAACCTGCTGCTGGCCGCGCGCTGGACGATCGTGCTGTCGATCGTGTCGTTCGTGACGGGCGGCCTGGTCGGCCTCGGCTTGCTCGTGATGCGCGTATCGGGCTCGACGGTGCTGCGCGGCTTCGCGAAGCTCTATATCGAGGTGTTCCAGGGCACCCCGTTGCTGATGCAGTTGTTCATCGTGTTCTTCGGCCTGCCGCTCGTCGGGCTCGACGTGCCGCCGTGGGTCGCGGCCACGGCCGGGCTCACGTTCTTCACCAGCGCGTATCTGGCCGAGATCTGGCGCGGCTGTGTCGAGGCCGTGCCGAAAGGGCAGTGGGAGGCGTCGGCCAGCCTGGCGATGAGCTACGTCGAGCAATTGCGTCACGTGATCCTGCCGCAGGCCGCGCGCATCGCGATCGCACCGACGGTCGGTTTCGGCGTGCAGGCCGTGAAGGACACGGCGCTGGTGTCGATCATCGGCTTCACCGAGCTGACGAAGGTCGGCATCGCGATCTCGAACGCGACGTTCCGGCCGTTCGTCGTGTATGGCCTCGTCGCGCTGATCTATTTCGCGCTCTGTTATCCGCTTACCCGTTATGCGCGCACGTTGCAAAGGAGATGGCATGCCGCTCGTTGAAACCCGGGGTCTCGAAAAGAACTTCGGCACCCATCATGTGCTCAAGGGCATCGATTTCTCCGTCGAGCGCGGGCAGGTCGTCTCGATCATCGGCCGCAGCGGCTCGGGCAAGAGCACGCTGCTGCGCACGCTCAACGGGCTCGAGAGCATCGACGCGGGCACGATCTCGGTCGACGGCGAACGCGTCGATGCACGGCATGCGGATTTGCGCGCGCTGCGGCTGAAGGTCGGCATGGTGTTCCAGCAGTACAACCTGTTTCCGCACCTGAGCGCGGGTCAGAACGTGATGCTCGCGCAGTCGGTGGTGAAGAAGGCGCACCGCCAGCAGGCACGCGCGATCGCGGAACTGATGCTCGAGCGCGTCGGCCTCGGCGACAAGTTCGACGCGTTTCCGGAACAGTTGTCGGGCGGCCAGCAGCAGCGCGTCGCGATCGCGCGGGCGCTCGCGATGAAGCCGAGCGTGCTGCTGTGCGACGAAATCACGTCCGCGCTCGATCCCGAGCTGGTCGGCGAGGTGCTGGGCGTGGTCGAGCAACTCGCGCGCGAGGACATGACGCTGATCATGGTCACGCACGAGATGAACTTCGCGCGTGCGGTGAGCGACCGGATCGTGTTCATGCATCAGGGGCGCGTGTGGGAGAGCGGGACGGCCGACGAGATCTTCGAGCGGCCGCAGACGGTGGAGTTGACGCGGTTTCTGGGCAGCGTCCGAAACACCGAAACCGTGACGCGCTGACCGGCGCTGCGGTGCAGCCCGGCCGCGATAGATGACAGGACCGTAATCGAAGCCTCACCTTCCGGAAAGCGCGCGAATCGCAGAATGGACACCACTCCTCATCGCATCGATGCGGAGCGGAGGTCCGGCCTGATCGGCGGACGCTAACACGCTATCTTCGAGAGGTGAACATCATGAACCACCTGATTCGTGCGGCATTGCTTTCCTGTGCGCTGAGCGCACCGATCGTCGCATTTGCGCAGACCACCGGCCATCCGGTCACGCGGGCCGACGTGCGCGCCGACCTGATTCAGGCGGAGCGCGACGGGTCGCTGCCGACGTTGAACACGGACTATCCGCCGAGCGCGCAGACGATCGCGCGCAATCGCGAGCTGTATGCGATCGCGCATGGCGGCCGGCACTCGGCAATGACCGCGACGTCGGGCGCCGTATCGACCGCGAGCGCGCAATGAAGCGGGGCGCCGTATCGAGACGCGTGACGGGGCTGGCGATCGCCGCGTGGCTCGCGGCGGTCGCGACCCCGGTTTTCGCGCGCGGGCAGCCGCAGCTGCCCGATGACGACGGCGGGCGCGCCAGCGTGCTGCGCGCACTGAATCCCGGATTCGATCCGCAGCGCCATGCAGTCGACCCCCGGCCGGCGCATGTTCACGCCGCGCCCATCAGCCGCGCGCCGAGTGCGATCCCGCGCGCGGCGATCGATGCGCTGGCGGCGCGCTGACGGGCGTCCCAGCCCGCCAGCGCGGCATCGAACGCGGCGCCGCGTGTGACTTTGCGCACTGCTTCGGCGAGGCCGACCGCGTCCTCCGCCGCTTTCGCGACGCCCGCCGCCGTGTGCGGGCGCACGATGCAGGCGGCATCGCCGAGCAGCACCGCGCGCCCGAAAGCCATCCGCTCGACCGCGAGATCGAGGATCGCCTGCGCGAACGGCGCGGTGGTTGCATCGACGAGCGCGGCGAGCGTCGGCGCGAGCATCCGGTCGGCGGCGTCGACGAGTTCCGCGCGGTGGTCGTCGCGCATCGCGCCGGGTGGCAGCGACCCGTCGCGTTGCGTGCCGTCGCGCGCAACGAACAGCGACGGCATCCGGTCGGATGCGAGACGCCGGTACCACACCCAGTTCACGCGCCGTTTGCCCGGTTCGATCGTGCCGTCGGCGCCGGGCACCAGATAGGTCAGGAACAGGTGCCGGTCGCCTTGCTGGAACGTGAAGCGTTCGCGCAGCAGAACCAGCACCTGCTCGGGCAGCGTGCGTTCGTCGACGAGCCCGCGCCACGCGACATAGCCCGCATACGTCGGCCGCACGTCCGGCAGCAATTGCGCGCGTACGGTCGAGCGGCCGCCGTCCGCGCCGATCAGCAGGTCGGCCGTCTCGGCGCGGCCGCTCGCGAAATGCGCGACGATCCGCTCGCCGTCCGGTTCGAACCGTTCGAACGCGTCGCCCGCGTGGATGACGCCGGCGGGCAGCGCACGCTTGAGCGCCGTGTAGATCACGTTCCAGCCCGTCTGCGTCTGCGGCATCGCGAAGCGCTGCACGATCCGGTCGTGCGCATCGACGTAGATCCGGTCGATCGAATCGACGCTTGCCTCGCGCGGCAGCGGCACACCGCCGAACGCGAACGCGCGCTCGATCGGCGGTTGCAGCACGATGCCGCCGCCGCGGCTGTCGAGTGCGTGCGGCGATTGCTCGAAGACGCGGACGTCCCAGCCGGCCGCGCGCAGCGCGGTCGCCGCGAACAGCCCGCCGACCGATCCGCCGGCGATGACGGCCTTGCGGCCCGCTCCGTGTTCCATCCGATGTTCCCCCCGATGATGCCGTGTGCGGCGCGCGTGGCGTCAGCCGGCCCAGCCGCGCAGGAAATCGAGCAGCAGCGCGTTCACGCGCACGGGCTGCTCCTCGTGCGGCAGATGCCCGCACTGCGCGATCGGCTCGGCACGCAGGTGGGTCGCCATGCCTTCCCATACGGCCTTCATGTCGAACATCTTGCCGACCGCGTAGAAATCCTCGCCCCAGATCGCCATGGTCGGGCACGCGATCCTGACGTCCGCATCGACGAGGTCCTGCTGCACGTCTTCCGCGTTCGCACGATAGTCGGCCAGCGCGCCGCGCACGGCCCCCGGGCGTCGGTACGCACGCACGTACGTGTCGAACGCATCGCCCGAGATCGCGTGCGGGTTGTAGCACCAGTCGGCGAAAAAGTAGGTTCATCGTGGATTACCGGGGAACGCGGCGCGGATCTTGAGGAAGAAGTATTCCTCGTCGCGGTACCCGTAAGCCCTGCGCTTGATGACCTTGATAGTGTTGTTGATTCCCTCGACGACGCTGGT
>NZ_JAKWFH010000105.1:0-11233 GCF_029522185.1 Burkholderia sp. IO2
GCGACCCGCACGCGCTGCCGCCGGGCGAGGCGGGCGAGGCGGCGCCGCTGCCGTGGCTGCAGCCGCTCGCGCCGCCGCCCGCCGCGCGCGCTGCCGCGTTTCATGCGCTCGTCTGCGACTTCAACCTGCGGCCCGACCGCTATCTGCACGTGACGCGCGTGCCGGCCGACTGGCCCGCGCGCTATCGTTCGCCGGACGCGTTCGGCGCGGCCGGCCGCAAGCTGCTCGCGCGGCACCTGCTCGACCTGCACGGCGTGGCCGACCGGCACGACTTCGACGTCGCGAGCCCGTGCGCGCGGCTTGCGCTGCTGCCCGGCGCGGCGCTCGAACAACTGGCCGCGTATGCGGGGCTGCTGCTGCATCGCGCATGGCTGCGCGACGCGCTGGCGGGGCGGCGCATTCGCGCGGAAGTCGCGGCGCGGCTCGGCGGCGATGCGCTCGAACTCGCGCTCGAACGCGCGCCGGAATTCGGCGCGCTCGCCGAAACGCTCGAACCGTGGCGCGCCGATCCCGCCGCGCTGCCGGTCGTGATCCGCGCGCGCGGCGGGCGCCTGCTCGCCGATTTCATCGGCGTGGCCGGCGACGCGGTGGCGCGGCGCGTGCGCCTGAAATTCAACCGCGCGATCGACGACGAAGCGCCGTACTGGCTGAACCGCGCGCAGCGCGACCAGTTCGGCGAACTGATGTTCCTGTTTCTGATTCCCGAGAGGCTTGCGTCATGGGACTGGCTTTTCTGATCACGAGCGACAACCTGCAGCTGCTGTCCGAGCGCAAGGTGCTCAAGGAGCGCGAATACGCGGCGCTGCTCGACGCGTCCGCGGTGATCGCGACCGCGCATGAAGAAGCGGCGCGCATCGTCGCCGACGCGCAGCGCGAATTCGACAAGCGCCAGGCGGCCGGCTACGACGAAGGCATGCGCCGCGCGCAGCGCGAGCAGGCCGCGCAAGCCTACACGCAGGCGCTCGCCGCGACGCGCACGATGGAGACGATGAAGGATGCGATGGCCGATATCGTCGTGAAGGCCGTGCGCGCGATCGTCGGCGAGATGAGCACGCAGAAGCTGTACGAGGCCGCGCTCGCGCGGATCGCGCCGCTCGTACGCGACGAGGCGTTCCTGATCGTGCGCGTCGCGCCCGGCCGCACGGACGAAATGCGCGACGCGCTCGACGGCGCGTTCGCCGGGCAGTCGAACCGGCAGAAGATCCGCATCGTCGAGGATGCGCAGCTCGAACGCCACGCGTGCACGGTCGAGACGCCGTCCGGGCGGATCGACGCGAGCCTCGACCTGCAGATCGACGCGCTGCGCCAGGCGATCCGCCGCGACGCGCTGAAAGGGGCCGCGCGATGAGCGCGCCGCTCGACGATCCGCCGTCGTTCGGCGACGACGACGCGCCGTTCGATCGCGGCCGCCTGGTCGGCGAGCTCGACGCGGGGCTCGCGTTCTTCTCGCCGGTCTCGGTGCAGGGCCGCGTCAACCACGCGGTCGGGCAGATCCTGAACGCGACGGGCATCCGCGCGCGGCTCGGCGAGATCTGCGAGCTGCGCACGCCGAACCAGCCGACGCTGCTCGCGGAGGTGGTCGGCTTCTCGCGGCAGACGACGCTGCTCACGCCGCTCGGCGACGTGGCCGGCCTGTCGCCGGAGACGACCGTCGTGCCGTCCGGGCGCGAACATGTCTTCCCGGTGGGCGAAGGACTGTTCGGCCGCGTGCTCGACGGGCTCGGCCGGCCGCTCGACGATCGCGGGCCGGTGACGGGCGCCGCGTGGGTGTCGACGCAGCAGGACCCGCCGAACCCGCTCGCGCGCAAGATGATCGACACGCCGTTTCCGACCGGCGTGCGCGTGATCGACGGGCTGATGACGCTCGGCATCGGGCAGCGCGTCGGCATCTTCGCGCCGTCCGGCGTCGGCAAGAGCACGCTGCTCGGGATGATCGCGCGCGGCGCGCAGGCCGACGTGAACGTGATCGCGCTGGTCGGCGAGCGCGGCCGCGAGGTGCGCGAATTCATCGAGCACAGCTTGTCGCCGGAAGTGCGCGCGCGGTCGATCGTCGTCGTGTCGACGTCCGATCGCCCCGCGATGGAGCGCGTGAAATCCGCGCTGGTCGCGACCGCGATCGCCGAGCACTTCCGCGATGCGGGCAAGCGCGTGCTGCTGCTGGTCGATTCGCTGACGCGCTTTGCGCGCGCGCAGCGCGAGGTCGGCCTCGCGAGCGGCGAGCCGCCGACGCGGCGCAGCTTCCCGCCGTCGACGTTCGCGGTATTGCCGCGCCTGCTCGAACGCGCGGGGCAGGGGGCGCACGGGTCGATCACCGCGCTCTACACGGTGCTCGTCGAAGGCGACGAGGAATCGGACCCGATCGCCGAGGAGGTGCGCTCGATCCTCGACGGCCATATCGTGCTGTCGCGCAAGATCGCGCTCGCGAACCGCTATCCGGCGATCGACGTGCTCGCGAGCCTGTCGCGGGTGATGCCGCTCGTCGCGAGCCGCGCGCACCAGCATGCGGCCGCGCGCGTGCGCGAGTTGATCGCGAAGTACCAGGAGATCGAGCTGCTCGTGCAGATCGGCGAGTATCGCGAAGGCAGCGACCGGCTCGGCGATCTCGCGCTGCGCGCGCGCGACGCGATCGGCGCGTTCTGCGCGCAGGCGTCGGACGAGGACGTGCGCTTCGACGCGCTGCTCGCGAAACTGACGAAGCTGGCGAACGATCATGTCTGAAGCCGACGACCGCCTCGTGCTCGCGACGCTTGCCCGCCTGAAGCGCGTGCGCGAGATGCGCAGCCAGATCGCGCGCGTCGCGGCCGCGCGCCAGCAGGGCATCGCCGCGCAGAGCCGGCGCGCGCTGGCGGCCGCGCAGGCGCAGTTCGCGCAGCAGGTCGCCGCGAAGGCCGCGATCCAGACGCGCCTGGTCGACGACGTGCGCGAAGCCCGCGCGTTGCAGAACGCGGCGGCCGATACGCGCACGTTCGACCGGCATATCGGCACCGCGAACGCGTCGGTGAGCGAGGCCGCGCACGTGCATCGCGGCCACGAGGCGACGCTCGCCGACCTGCAGCGCGCCGCACGCAAGGCGAAGGCCGCCGAGGACAAGCTGGAGAAAGCCGGCGAGAAGGCGCTGCATGCGCGCGCCGCGCGGGTCGAGCGCGACGCCGACGACGTCGCGGACGGCTACGCGGTGCGGCGCTTCGCGACCGGCGGCACCTGGGTGGCCGGCGCGGGCGACGCGGCCGGTCACGGGTCCACGCCGCCGGAGGCCGCCGCCGCGTTCGATGCGGCGATGACCGACGTGGAGACGGGCGCCGCCGCTGCCGCTGACGCCGATGCATCCGATACATCCGATACATCGGACGCACCCGCCATGCCCGACGATTCCGTCCCGTCCGCCGCCGCGGAGCGCCGATGCTAGACCAGGCCGCGGGTTTCAACGACGTCGCCGGCATGCTGCGGCCGCTGCTCTACGTGATGCCGCGTCTGTTGCCGGTCATGCTGATCGTGCCGGTGTTCAACGAGCAGATCATCACGGGCCTCGTGCGCAACGGGATCGCGGTCGTGATCGCCGCGTTCGTCGCGCCGACGATCGATGCCGCGCAGGTGGCCGCGCTGCCGTTCCTGATGTGGTGCCTGCTGGTCGCGAAGGAGGCGATGGTCGGCATGCTGCTCGCGGGCGCGTTCAGCGCGGTGCTGTTCGCGATCCAGGGCGTCGGCTACCTGATCGATTTCCAGACCGGCAGCGGCAGCGCCGCGTTCTTCGATCCGATGGGTGGCCACGAGGGCGGCCCGACTTCCGGATTCCTGAATTTCGTCGCGATCGCGCTGTTCGTGACAGCCGGCGGGCTGCAGGTGCTCGTGCAACTGTTCGCGCAGTCGTACGCCTGGTGGCCGATCGGCTCGCTCGGCCCCGATTTCTCGTCGATGCTGCAGACCTTCATCGTGCGGCAGACCGACACGATCTTCGAATGGATGGTGAAGCTCGCCGCGCCGGTCACGATCGTGCTGGTGCTCGTCGAGCTCGGCGTCGGGCTGGTCGGGCGCGCGGTGCCGCAGCTCAACATCTTCGTGTTCTCGCAGCCGCTGAAGAGCGCGCTCGCGATGCTGATGATGATCCTGTTCCTGCCGGTGGTGTACGCGTCGCTGCATGCGCTGCTGAGCCCCGACAGCGGGTTGATGGCGCTGCTGCGCGCGTTGTTCGCCGCACACGGCGGCGGCTGAGCGCGCGGGAGCCGACATGGCCGAAAAGGACCAGAAGCCGACCGCGAAGCGCCTGCGCGAGGCGCGCGAGAAAGGCGACGTGCCGAAAAGCGCGGAAACGGTGTCGTCGGCGTTCTTCGTCGGCGTGTGCGTGGCGCTCGCGGTGGGCATCGGTTCGCTGTTCGCGCGGTTGCAGGCGCTGTTCCGGCTCGTGTTCGACGCGGTCGGCGCGGCCGATCCGGCCGCGCGGCTCGCGGTGCTGATCGACGGCGCCGCGCGCGACTGGGCGATGCTGTCCGCGCAGATCGTCGCGGCCGGGCTGCTGGCGGGGTTGCTCGCGGGCTTCGTGCAGGTGGGCGGCGTGATGGCGTGGAGCCGCCTCGTGCCGCAGTTGTCGCGGCTCAACCCGGCCGAGGGGATGAAGAACCTGTGGTCGCTGCGCAACCTCGTCAATCTCGCGAAGATGCTGCTGAAGACGGCGCTGCTCGTCGCGACGCTCGGCTGGCTGATCGTCGAGTCGCTCGATCCGTCGGTGCAGTCGGGCTTCACGCGGCCGGTCTCGATCCTCGCGCTGATCGTGAAGCTGCTGATGCTGCTGTTCGGCTGGGCCGCGCTGATCTACATCGTGATGGCGTTGATCGACATCGTGCACCAGCGGCACGAGTTCAACCAGAAGATGAAGATGTCGATCGACGAAGTGCGGCGCGAGCACAAGGAGGACGAAGGCGATCCGCACATCCAGGCGAAGCGCCGCCAGCTCGCGCGCGAAGTGCAGTTTGCGTCGCTGCCCGACCGGATCGGCTACGCGTCGGTGGTCGTCTATTCGCCGCGCGTCGCGGTCGCGCTCTACTACGGCGGGATGGGCTCGCTGCCGTGGGTACTCGCACGCGGCGAGGGCGACGCGGCCGAGCGGATCGTGCGGCTCGCCCGCGACGCGCTGCGCCCGACGCTCGCGAACGTCGGGCTCGCGCAGGCGCTGTACGAGACGACGCCCGAGAACGGCACGATCCAGCCGCAGCATTTCCGCGAGGTCGCGCAGTTGCTGAAATGGGCGACCGGCGCCGGTTGACGGCGGCGTGGCGTGGCGGCGTTGCCGTCGGCATACGGCCCTTTTTTCATCCGCAACGCTTGCCGGCCAACTCACCGGATTCGATATGGCCCCTTGCGCGACCATCCGCACGCGGCACTTGACGTCCATTTTTTTCCGGACGGTGCCGACATTCACTGGTGAATTATTGCTGATTTATTTCTTCGTAATATGGCTCGACCGTCATGCCCGACGGCGGGCCGCGAGGTTGCGCGGTGCGTGACGGAACTGGTCAACAGGGGCAGACAAATCAATGTGCGGAATCGACGGCTTTCTGAATAGCGTCGCCTTCGATGAGGAGACAGCGCGCGGCACGCTCGCGCGAATGACGGCGAGCCTCGCGCATCGCGGGCCGGACGGGCAGGGGATCTGGGTCGACCCGGAAGCCGGCATCGCGCTCGGCCACCGGCGGCTCGCGATCGTCGACCTGTCGGTGCACGGCCGGCAGCCGATGGCTTCCGCGTGCGGCCGCTACGTCCTCGTCTTCAACGGCGAAATCTACAACCATCGCGAACTGCGCGCGGAGCTCGAGCGTGCGGGGCGCGCACCGGCGTGGCGCGGCCACTCCGACAGCGAGGTGCTGATCGCGGCGATCGTCGCGTGGGGCGTCGAGGCCACGTTGCGCCGCGCGACCGGCATGTTCGCGTTCGCGCTGTGGAATCGCGCGTCGCGGGTGCTGACGCTCGCACGCGACCGGATCGGCGAGAAGCCGCTCTACTACGGCCGGATCGGCGACGCGCTGGTGTTCGCGTCCGAGCTGAAGGCATTGCGCGGCTACCCGGGCTTCGACGGCACGGTCGACCGCGACGCGCTGTGCCTGTACCTGCGCCAGTCGAGCGTGCCCGCGCCTTACACGATCTATCGCGGCATCCGCAAGCTGCCGCCCGGCACGTACATCCAGTTCGAACATGCGCGCGACACGCCGCGCCTGCGCGCGTACTGGACGCTCGAACAGGCGATCGAGGCGGGCCGCGCGCAGCCGTTCGAAGGCACCCCCGACGAAGCCGTCGGCCAGCTCGACGCGATCCTGCGCCAGGCCGTCGCGCGGCAGATGGAGGCCGACGTGCCGCTCGGCGCGTTCCTGTCGGGCGGCGTCGATTCGTCGGCGATCGTCGCGCTGATGCAGGCGCAATCGGCGACGCCGGTCGACACGTTTACGATCGGCTTCCACGAGGCCGGCTACGACGAAGCCGGTTATGCGAAGGCCGTCGCGCGCCATCTCGGCACGCGCCATACCGAGCTTTACGTGACCGCCGACCATGCGCTCGGCGTCGTGCCGAAGCTGCCGTCGATCTACGACGAGCCGTTCTCCGATGCGTCGCAGATCCCGACCTTTCTCGTCTCCGAACTGACGCGCCGGCACGTGAAGGTAAGCCTGTCCGGCGACGGCGGCGACGAGCTGTTCGGCGGCTACACGCGCTATTTCCTGACGCCGCGCCTGTGGCGCAAGCTGCATCGCGTGCCGGGCGCCGTGCGCGCGCGGATCGCCGCCGCGTTGCACGCGCTGCGGCCCGACCACGCGGACCAGCTGGCAGCCGTCGCGCAGGGCGCGTGGGGTGGCGGCGTGGAGGCGCGCGAATCGACGTCGCGCATCGGCGATCGCCTGCACAAGCTCGGCCATGTGATGACGGCCGAAAGCCGCATCGGGCTGTACCGGCTGCTGATGTCGTCGGTGCATCACCCGGAGCGCATCGCGCTGTCGGGGCAGGAGCCGCCGACGCCGCTCGACACGGTGTCCGCGTGGCCCGCGCATCTGAGCTTCGCCGAGCAGGCGATGGCGATCGACACGCTCACGTACCTGCCGACCGACATCCTCGCGAAGGTCGATCGCGCGGCGATGGCCGTGAGCCTCGAGACGCGCATGCCGTTCCTCGATCATCACGTCGTCGAATTCGCGTGGCGCGTGCCGGCGTCGGTGCGCTTGCCCGAAGGGCAGTCGAAGGCGCTGCTGCGCCGGCTGCTCGACCGGTACGTGCCGTCCGCGCTGATCGACCGGCCGAAGCAGGGCTTCTGCGCGCCCGTCGACCACTGGCTGCGCGGCGCGCTGCGCGACTGGGCCGAGGCGCTGCTGCGACCGTCGCGCCTGCGCGAAGAGGGCTTCTTCGATGCGGCGGCGGTCGAGCGGCTGTGGCGCCAGCACCAGACGGGCCGGATGAACTGGCAGCACCAGCTGTGGACGGTGCTGATGTTCCAGGCGTGGCTGGAGGCGCAGCGCGCGGCGTGACGGCATCGTCGTGCCCGCCGCCGTGGCGCGCGGCGGGCCGACCGTCATCCGACCACCAGCGGCGTGCCGACCGGCAAGTGCGTGGCATCGCGCGCGGCCGACGGATTGAGCTGCAGGATTTCTTTCAGCGCACGCGCATCCTGTTCGCCGCGCGTCATCGCCTGCTGGTCGGCACGCGATACGTGCGCGGCGTCCAGCAGCGACTGGCGATGCTGGTCCGCGATCACCCATAGCGAATCGCCGTCGACGACGATGTAGGGCTGCGGGGCGTTCGACGGCGACGGCGGGTTCGACGGCGTGCCTGGCGACGGTTGCGGTCGGGACGGCGAGGCGGCGCTCGCCGAAGGCGACGGCGGCGCGCTCGGCTGCGCCGCATGCGTGGCGGGCGCCGGGTGTCCCGGCGTGGCGGCCGACGACGGCGCGACGGCGTGCTGGGTCGCCCCGCCGCCCGGCTGCTGCGTGCCGGATGGCGGCGCCTTGCCGTCGTCGTCCTCGAATGCGGTGTAGATCCACTTGCCGACATAGATCAGGATCGGCGCGACCATGAGCGACGTCGGAATCGAGCCGGTGAGCCGCTTCGGCAGGTTCGGGAAATGCGTGTCGATGCGCGCGAGCGCGAGCAGCGTCGCGGACGACAGCGACGAAATCGCGATCGGCAAGTCCGACTGGATCGCGGGATGCGGGCCGACGAATGGCGCGATCGCACCGCCGGCGATGCTCGCGAGATCCGACATCAGGTCGATGCCCCGCACGACGCGGCTACGCCGTTCGATGCTCAGGTGCGCGAACGCGCTGCCCTGCACGAGGCCGGTATACGTGATGCCGAGCAGCGCGCCGGCCGCGCCCAGCGCCGGCACCACCGACGGATTCTGCAGCAGCGCATGCAGCGACAGCTCGCCGAGGCTCGCATAGCCGGCAATCGCGGCGGCGCGTCCGGCCTTGCCCATGAAGCGGCGCGGATTGCCGTAATGCAGCTGCTGGATCGAGGTGCCCGCGAGCACGCCCTGCATCTGCTGGAGCATGTCGTTGGCGATCATCTTCGTGTATTCCAGCGTCTTGTCCGCCGGCAGCGACGCGGCCTTGTGCAATTCCAGCTGGAGATGAATCTTCGCCCGCGCGCTCTCGGCGAGCAGGATCAGCGACGCGTTGCGCTGCTCGGCATGCATCTGGTGCGCGTCGAGCTGATTGTTCAGGCCGTCGACGAAGCGGTCGATCACGCGATCGAACAGCCGCGGGTCGCCGCTTTGCAGCGCGCGCACGGTGTCCTGGTGCACGGCCTGCACGAGCCGGCCGGTCCGCACGCCGACGAACGCCGCGTTCGCGGCCTGCTTGAACTTGTCCGGCGTCAGGCCGAAGTGATGGACCGCGAAGCCGGCCCCCGCGCCGATCGCGATCGACAGCAGGTTCTTGCGGTTCAGCAGCGCGGCGATCCAGCTGTCCGGCTGATGCAGGCGCAGCGCATGCAGTTCCGCGGCCGCGGCGAGCGGATCGTCCGGACGCATCGGCTCGTTCGTCTGCGCGCTGACGAGCCGGCTTTCGCTGATCGGCTGCGTATCGGCCGCGACGAGCGCGGGCGCAATGACGGTTTCGCGCCAGGCCTGCAGCGGTTCGACACCGGCGCCGCCGCCGTCCGTCGTGACGATCTGTTCCGGCGCCGCGAGCCGCGCGCCGACGTCGGTGAGCCATCGTTCGGTAAACATCCGGGCGGCGTCGCTGGCCGCGGGCGCGCGGCGCGGGTCGGCGGCCCAGCGGTCCGCCGCGAAGCGCGACGTCGCATAGCGGGCGCGATGCAGCAGTTGCGTGGTGTTGCCTTCGTACAGTTGCTGGCGCAACGCCGCCAGCCGCGCGGGCGACATGCCGCGCGCCCGGCCGATGCGGTCGACTTCCGCGAGCAGCAGGCCGTGCTGGTTCATCAGCGTCGTGCGGTCGACGCGGTCGTATACGCGCGTCAGCGCGTCGGCGCCGTGCAGTCGCGCGAGCGTCGGGTCGTTGGCCCTGGCGCGCTCGACGAGCAGCGTCGCGAGCGCGGTCGTCAGTTCCTGGTTCGCGACGAAGTCCGAGCCATGCGTCGCGTACGACAGGCCGACGTGCACCCACGGCAGCGCCGGATGGTCGAGCAGCGATTTCGCGAGTTCCAGGTGGCTCGCGCCGGACGCGGGCTCCGGCACCGTATCCCAGCCATGGAACGTCACCATCACGTGCGGCGCCGGCTGGCCGAGGTGCGTCCGGTTCCACGATTCGAGCAGCGCGCCGAGCCGCGCGTGGTCGTGATAGCCGGTGTTGGAGCCGGGCTGATGCCGGTGGTCGACGGACGACACCAGCGCCCGCGCCGGCGCCATTTCGAAGCGCAGCAGGAAACCGGCCTTCGACGACGCATCGAGCCAGTTGTGCACGTATTGCTCGGCCAGGTCGTCGATACGCATCGACTTGCCGTTCGCACCGGTGATCGTGCCGGTCCAGTAGTCGATCGTCGCGTCCTTGTGGTCGCCGATCGACTTCGCGTCGTGCACGACGGCGGGGTCGTGCTTCGCGCCGCGCGTGGCCGCGAGCGTGTGCGGGTCGATCACGATCGTCACGGCCGGCATCACGCCGCCGTGCCGCTCGATCTGCGCGACGAATTTCGCGGGATCGTCAGAGAGCCGGAACGCGCGGCTCATCGGCACCACGCGCTGTTGGTACGCGGGATCGGCGGCGAGGAGGCGCCGGCGCAGCGCGCGATCGGTCGCGAGCGCGGTGCTGAAACGGCTCAGCACCTTTCTTCTGAGCGGGATCGGCGCATAGCGCGAGCCGCCGCCCGACCAGTCGCGCGCGACGTACAGCGGCATGCCGGTGTCGCGCAACGCCTGGGCGTCGGCCATGATCGCGGGCGGCACGCCGTTGACCGCATCGTCGAGTTCGAGCGGCGCGGCGCGCGGATCGCGCGCGTGCTGCACGAGCGCGTCGATCCGGTCGTAGTGCGCGAGCAGGGCCGACGCGTTGCCGTCGCCATAGCGCTGCAGCGATTCGACCTGCGTCGTGCTGACGAGCGACGGCTGATAGGTGCGCACGTCGAGCACCGGATGGCCCGATGCCGCTTGCCCGTTGCGCGCGGCCGCGGCGTTCGCGCGGCGGATCGACTGCAGCGCCGCGTGGCGTTGCGACCGCAGCCGCCGCGCCTCGGTCGCGCCCCAGTCGCGCCGCGCGTCGGACATGTCCGGCGACGGGTCTTTCGCCCATGCGTCGACGGTTGCGAGGCGGGTCTCGAGCGTCTTGAGCCGGGTGCCGCGCGCGTGCTCCGCAAGCGCATCCGGCGCGAGTTCGGTCAGCAGCAGATGGGTATCGCCGCCGTACGGGCCGCCGCCGATCGGCGACGCGTCGAGCGGCACGCCGTGGCTGTCGGGCTTGCGCCAGTTGTCATGCCAGGTCAGTTCGCCTTGCGCGTTGGCCGTGATCACCGCGCGCGGCTTGCCGAGCCGGTACGCGATGCGCTCGCCGCCGCCATACACGTAGATGAAATGCTTGCCGGGCACGAGGCCGCGCGCTTTCGCGAGGCTGAGCAGGTGCACGACGTTGTGACCGCTGAAATCCAGCGCATGACCGGACGCGGCGGGCAGCAGCCCGGCTTCGAACGCGCGGGGCGCCGGCGCCAGCGCGGTGGTCGCGGGCGTGCGCGTGCCGCCGGCGGGCAGCGGGCGCGTGGCTGGCGATGCGCGGCCGAGCGTCGCGATCGCGCGGGCGCGGCGCAGTGCGATCGC
>NZ_JAKWFH010000106.1:0-11206 GCF_029522185.1 Burkholderia sp. IO2
GCGCGCCTGCCCGCGCTCGCAGCGGCCTGCGCGCTGCTGCTCGCCGCGTGCGGCGGCCACGACGCGCCGGCCTCGAACGCGGCGTCCGGCGCACCCGGCGCCGACCCGGTCGCGCGCGGCCGCTATCTCGTGAAGGCCGCCGACTGCGCGGCGTGCCACACCGCGAAGGACGGCGCGCCGTTCGCCGGCGGCGCGGCGCTCGAATCGCCGTTCGGCACGTTCTACGGCTCGAACATCACGCCCGACAAGGATCACGGGATCGGCAACTGGAGCGCGGACGACTTCTATGCCGCGCTGCACGACGGCAAGGCGCCGGGCAAGCGCCTGTATCCGTCGATGCCGTACACGTCGTACCGGCAGCTCACGCGCGCCGACGCCGACGCGATGTTCGCGTACCTGAAGACGGTCAAGCCGGTCGCGCAGGAAAACCGCGCGCATGAACTCCAGTTCCCGTACAACCTGCGCTTCGGCATGGTCTTCTGGGACATGCTGTTCCTGAAGGGCAGCCTGCCGGATGCGTCGACCGGGCAATCCGCCGACTGGCAGCGCGGCCGCTATCTCGCGGGCGCGCTCGGCCACTGCGCGGAATGCCACACGCCGCGCGCCTTCACGGGCCAGCTCGACGGCGCGAAGCCGTTCGCGGGGGCCGCGCTCGGCCGCGTGGCCGCGCCCGACATCACGCCGGCCGGCCTCGCCGCGCGCGGCTGGACGGGCACCGACCTGCAGACGTTCTTCGGCGTCGGCATCGCGCCGCAAGGCTCGGCGTTCGGCGAGATGTATCCGGTCGTGCACCTGAGCACGCAGTACCTGACGAAGGACGACCTGCGCGGACTGTCGGTCTACCTGCTCGGCGATACGCCGCCCGCGCCGCAACCGGTGAAGCCGGTATCGGCCGATGCCGCGCAACTGGCCGCCGGCCGCTCGGTGTATCTCGCGGTCTGCGCGGGCTGTCACGGTTTCAACGGCGAAGGCAAGCCGCACGTGGCGGTGCCGATGAACGGCAACTCGACGGTGCGCCAGGGCGATCCGCGCAACCTGCTGGTCGCGATGCTCGACGGCATCGACGAGCAGAAGTTCGCCGGGTTCGAAAACCTGCAGCCGATGCCGGGTTTCGCGAAAACGTTGAGCGACGACGAACTCGCGCAGCTCGCGAACTACCTGCGCGCGACGTGGGGCGGCCAGCCGGCGAACGTCACGCCGGCCGACGTGAAGGCGATGCGTTGAGTCGCGCCCCGGTGCGGGGCGTCGCGCACGAGGCGGCCGGTTTCCGGTGCCCGTGCGCGATGCGCCGCACCGTTTTCCTGACGGCGGCGCGTCAGTAGCCGCCGCCGCCTCCGCTACCTCCCGAGCCGCCATACCGGCTCATGCCGGGTCCTTGCGACACGCCGCTGCCCGACGACGTACAGCCCGTCGACAGCACGAGCACCAGCGCCGCGACGAGCGCCGCGGCCAACGTTGCCGATTTCATTGCAATCTCCTTGCAGCGCGCAGGCCACGGGAAAGGCGGTTCGCGTGAACCGCGCGGCTGCGCGATGAGAAGACGTTTCGGCGGCGCGTTTATTCCATGCTTTTTGCGTATCGCCGCCGCCGCGGCGACGCCGGATCAACGATAGACGAGATCGGCGCGGCGGTTCTGCGCCCACGCTTCCTCGTCGTGGCCGAGCGCGACCGGCTTTTCCTTGCCGAGGCTGACGGCCTCGAGTTGCGTGGCCGGCACGCCGAGCGTCTGAAGCGCGCTCGCCACGGCCTGCGAGCGGCGCTGGCCGAGCGCGAGGTTGTATTCGGACGTGCCGCGCTCGTCGGTGTTGCCCTGGATCAGCACGTGCCGCGCCGGGTGGCTGCGCAGGTAGTCGGCGTGCGCCTGCAGCAGCGACTGGAATTCAGGCTTCACGGAGTACTGGTCGAAATCGAAGTAGATGCTGCGCTTGGCGAGCGGGCTGTTCGGATTGTTCAGATCGTCGGCCGTCACCGTCGCGACGGTTTCGCTCGAGGGCTCCGGTGCCGCGCCGGCATTCTCGGGCGTTTTCGCCGCGTTGTGACAACCGGCCAGCAGTACGAAAGTTGCCAGGACCGCAATTCGGTTCATTTTGCTCATCGTTCGTCTCCAGCGGTTGACTGCGTTGAAAGCGTGGCTGCGTGCCGTCCGCACGCAGCTGTCCGGCCGCCATGGCGCGAAAGGTCCGGCTCCGTTGCCGTGATGCAGGCTCGTAAGCCGATGGTGCGCCAGATGAAAGAATGTTGCGACCGGAACGCCGAATCGCGGCGTCGCTGCAAACAGATTAGGAAAAATGTCACAACGTGACCAGTTTCTTCGCATTTTTTGCGCAAATGCGACAGTCGGGAGGCATTCTTGCTTCCGCGCGCCGTGCGCGGTACCCGACGCCCGCCATAGCGAAAAGGCCGCGCACGGGGCGCGGCCTTTCTCGTGTCGATCACGGCGATCGCGTGACGGGTGACGTGCTCGTCGGATGCAGCCGGGCGGCCGCGGGACGCCGCATTCGTCAGAACTTGTGCCGCAGCCCCAGCGCGACGACGACCTGGTTGCTGTTTGCCGAAGGCGTCAAGGTCCAGACGGTCGCGTTGAACGCCGGATTGCCGTTGCCGCCGCTCACGCTCTGGTAAGTGCCTTCGAGATACGCATCCGTGCGCTTCGACAGCGCGTAGTCGGCCTGCGCGACGACCTGGTTCCATTTCGGACGCGTCTGGCCCGTGCGGGTGTCGAAGCGGCCCATCGTGTACGTGTACGCGGCGGCGACGCTCAACGCGCGCGTGACGAAGTAGCGTCCGTCGATCGAGAAGTTGTCGAACACCAGCGATTCGCCTTTCAGCGGCGCGATGTTGCCGCCCTGGAGCACGCCCGTCACGCCGTCGGTGGCCGAATGCGACCACGCGGCGCCGACCGAGTGCGGCCCGAACGCATACCGGCCGGCCAGGGCCCAGATCTGCTGGTTGCCGCCCGTGATCGTCGCGGAGCCGTCGACCGTGCTCAGCGCGCCGTCCGGGTTCGGCGCGTTGCGGTCGCGGCTGATCTTCAGGTAGCCGGCGCCGAGCTTCAGCGGCCCGTTCGCATACGACACGCCCGTGCTCCACACGGCATTGTTGGAGAACTGGCCGGCCGTGTTCGAGAAGCCGACCATCGCGCCGAACGTCAGCCCGCGAACCGTCGGGCTCGTATATTTCACCGCGTTGTTGATGCGCAGGTTGCGGTTCGAATCGTCGTTGTCGTACGGGTGGACGGCGAGGTTGCCGCCCCAGCCGGGGCCGGACGCGCCGAGCGGCGTCACGAAATCGAGGATCAGGTCGTACTGGCGGCCGAAGGAAAGCGTGCCGGCCGTTTTCGAGCTCACGCCGATCCACGCCTGGCGGCCGAACAGGTCGACGCCTTTCTGCGACAGCTTGCCGGTGGTGCCCGAGAAGCCGTTTTCGAGCGCGAAGACCGCGGCCATCCCGCCGCCGAGATCCTCGCGGCCGCGCAGCCCCCAGCGCGACGCATTCAGCGCGCCGCTCGTCATCGCGACGCTGCCGCCGCCGGGCGAGCCGGCGCCGCGCGTGCGCTGGTTGGTCGAGTAGGTGATCGACGTGTCGATCAGGCCGTACAGCGTCACGCTGCTCTGCGCATGCGCGACATTCGGCACGAAGCTGCTCAGGCAGGCGGCAATGACGGTCCCCGCGACGCGTGCGCCGGCCTGCGGGTTCATTTGGCAGGAATGCATAGGAGTTTTGTTGTTGTGGGTCCGGCCTGGCGGCCGATGGATCGAGCGGCCATTATTGGAGATCGTGCGGCGGTCGATTAAGGCGTTGCACAGGAAAGGTCCTGTGCGGAATCGCGCGGAATCGCGATGCGTCGACGGCGGGGGCGGCGGTCGGAAAGGCGGGGCGTGCGGGGCGGGGTGCGGGTTCAGCGCGCCATCGCGCGATTGCGTGCCGAGCGGTCTAGCGGCGGGCGATCGGCAGCGCCGCGTCGGCGCCGCCGCTTCGATAGGCGGCGCGCACGGCGTTGGTCCTCGCTTCGAGCGCTGCCGGCGAGGGCCACGGTCGCAACCGGACGACGACCCGCGGCAACTCGGCCAGTTGCGCACGCAACTGCACGATCGACCGGCAGCAACGGCAGGCCGACGATTGCGCATCGGCGGCCGAGGCGGCTGCGGCCAGCCCGGCGGTCCATTCGACGCCGCGATGGCGCCTGGCCGCGTCGAGGTGCGGCAGATAGCGCGCGTCGCCCGACAACGCGATCAGCAGCGCGGCCCAGTGCGCGCCGCGCCAGCCGTGCCGCATGTCGCGTGTCAGGTCGGCCAGCAGCGCGTCGTCCAGCGCGGACAGGCTTTGCTGGCACAGATAGTGGAAGTCGAGCGGCTGGTAGCGGACCTGCGGGTAGTCGCGCAGCACATGCCGGAGTTCGGCGCCGGTAGCGACGGCGGCGGCGAGAAACCGCTCGGCGGGCGCGGGGCGGTTCAACTGCAGCGTCGGCACACCGAGGAAAAGCCGGCTGATGTCGTCGGGGTGGTAGTGCATCGCGGATATCGGGGGGATCGTTCGGGGTACGCCGTCCGGAATGCTCACTGATTGCCCGACATCAGCGCCGTGTAACGCCGCTGCATTTCGTCGGGTTCGACCGCTTCGATCGTATGCCCGATCAGCCAGTCGTAACCGAACGGATCGCGGATCCTGCCCGAACGCTCGCCGTAGAACTGGTCCTGCAGCGCGCGGGTCACGCGCGCGCCGGCCGCGACGGCGGCGGCGATCGTCGCGTCGGCGTCGTCGACATGCAGATGGAGCACCATCGGCGCGTTGCCGTCCGGGTCGAGGGCGAACAGATCGTATTCCGGGAACTCGTCGGAGATCATCAGCGTGCATGGCCCGAGCTGCAATTCCGCGTGTCCGATGCGCCCCGACGGCTCGACGAGCCGGAATTTCTCCTGCGCGCCGAATGCCTTCGCATAGAACGCGATGGCGTCTTCCGCGCTTTTGGCGCGCAGATACGGAAAGACTTCGTGAATCGCCATGGTGCCCTCCGGTGGGTGGTGTGGGTGTGGCTCGATCCTATCGGGCGTCCGGCGCCCGGTCTTGAACAAAATTGACCGCCGCGGCGACCGTGGCGGTCGTGCGTCAGCAGTCAGAGCGGTACGTGAAAACCGTTCGCGCTCGCGCGTTGCCGGTACTGTTCCGGTGACAATCCGGCGAACTCGAGGAATTCGCGATTGAAATGCGGTTGATCGGCATAGCCTGCCGCCGCCGCGGCATCGGCCCACGATGCCGGCGGCGCGGCCGACAAGCCGTCGAGCAGTTGCGCGAAGCGGCGCACGCGGCCGTAGCGTTTCGGCGGCATGCCGACCGCCTCGCAAAACTGTGCGATGAAGTGACGATGGCTGCAGCCGAGTTGCTGCACGATCGTGCGGACCGCCGTGCCACGATTCAATTGCGCGATCGATGCGGCGATGGCCGGGTCGATGCCGGTCACGCGCGGCAGCCGTGCGCTCAGCAGCGTTTCCCACAGATCCAGCCGCGCGGCGGCGGAAGCGACTTCGCCGAGCCGGTCGCGGATGCTGGCAGCGTCGGCGCCCCACAGATCGTCGAGCGACAGGTGCAGGCCGTAGAAGGCCGACGCCGGCACGCCGGTGACGAGCCGGACCGCGCCCGGACGGATCAGCGCACCGACGGTCGGCACCGGCGCGGAGACGTCCTTGAGGTACGCGCACGCCCGTGCGCCGCCGACCACGGCGACGCCGACCGTGCGGCCGGTGTCGTCTTCGACGCGGTCGAATAGCCGCAACGGCTCGGCATCGAGCCGGATCGCGATGTGTACCGCGCCGGTCGGCAGCACGCGCTCGCGGCAACGTTCGTCCCGGATCGAAAACGGCGGATACGATGCCCATACCGAGTCGATGAAGGGCCGCAGGTATCCGGCGGGACGGCGGCTGAGGATCATGTCTTGTCCCGTGTCGTGAACGGCGAACACGCCGATTCTACAAACGAATCGGGTAGGGGGCGCAAGGTCGGTTTCAACCGACGGGCACGGACGATCGGTGCACAAACGCGTCGGCGACGGTCCGCCCACGCCGAACGACAGCCGCGAACGGCGTCGGATAGCGGGTTCCGACCGGTGGCCGGCGATCCGCAAAAATGCCAGAATCGCCCGACAAACGGCGGCGCCGACCACGACGGCACGGCCGCCCGGACGACGCGACAGGAGACGACGAGTGACCCGCGATGCCATCCGCCCCCGCTCAATCCCGCCACGAGGCGCCGCGCTTGCACGGCGCGTCGGCCGCCTGCTGTTGCCGCTCTACCGGTTGCCGCAAGCCACGCGCGTCGACGAATTCGACCGCCGGCTCCTGCTGTTGCTGAACGAGCACATCGACTTCGACGGCGCATGGTTCGGCCATTCGAGCCTGCGGCCCGACGGCCCGTTGCCGCACAGCGCGTACCTGCACAATCTGCGTCCGGGCTTCATGCACGACTGGGAACAGGTCAAGCTGCGCGATCCGCTGGCGCGACTGGCGGAAACATCGTCGGAGAAGATCGTCGTCGCGTCGACGTCGACGGTTCCGCTGAACGACACGATGCGGCGGTTCTGCAAGGCGCAGGGCATCGCACAGGTGTTGTTCGCCGTGTGCGTGGACGCCGGGAATCAACGCGCCACGCACCTGTCGCTGTATCGCCGCACGCATCGCCGCTTCGACGCGGCCGACGCGAACCTGCTCGAACTCGCGATCGAGCACATGGCGTCGGCGCTCGAATGCAACCGCCTGCACTGGATGCACGCGACCGATGGCGCGACGGGCGGCGCGGCTTCCGCGCTGTTCGACGCGCATGGCGTGCTGCAGTACGCGGACGACGCGTTCCTCGCGCTCGCCGCACTCGAATGGCCGTCGTGGGATCGCACCGGCTTGCCGGACGACGCGAGAGCCCGACTGTTCGACGCCACGCCGCCGCCGCCCGCGTTGTCGGGCGCGCGTATCCGGCTGCACAGCGAACGGCTCGGCGATTACGTGCTGGTGCGCGCGCGGGCGGCCGGCGTCGGCGCCGTGCTGAGCCCGCGCGAGCTGGCGGTCGCGCGCATCTTCTGCGACGGCTGCACGTACAAGGGCGTCGCGAAACGCCTCGGCATCGCGCCGGCGACGGCGCGGCATCATCTGCGCCGCGTGTACGTGAAGCTGCGCGTGACCACGAAGAGCGAACTGATCCGCGTGCTCGACGATGACGGCGCGCTCGCGTAAGCGCGCCGCTTTTTCCCGCTGTTCGCCGCATTCCTGCCGCACGTTCCCATCGTTCATCTGAACGATTTCGGATGGTTTTTTCGCGGGCTTCAATGAAGTCGCTTCACCGCAGTCCCGCCCATCACGACATCCGTCACCCCCGACGAACGCAGGAGAACGCCCATGAATATCGAGGAATACGTACGTTACGACGCGACCGGCCTGGCCGCCGAGATCCGCGCCGGCCATGTCAGCGCCGACGAAGCGATGCAGGCGGCGAAAGCCGCCGCCGCGCGCGTCAACCCGGAAATCAACGCGATCATCGAAACCTTCGACCAGCCGCTCGAGTACGCGGCGGACGGGCCGTTCGCCGGCGTGCCGTTCCTCATCAAGGATCTCGTGCTGCATGCGGGCGGCGTCGCGAACGACGGCGGCTCGCGGCTGCTGGCCGGGCGCTACGTGCCGCCTGCCGACAGCGAGCTGATGGCGCGTTTCAAGCGCGCGGGCTTTGCGACCTTCGGCCGGACGACGACGCCCGAACTCGGCTTCAACGCGACGACGGAATCGCTGCTGCACGGGCCGACCCGCAACCCGTGGAACCCCGCGTACAGCGCCGGTGGATCGAGCGGCGGCTCGGCGGCGGCGGTGGCCGCGGGCATCGTGCCGGCCGCGCACGCGAACGACGGCGGCGGGTCGATCCGCGTGCCGGCGGCCGCCTGCGGGCTCGTGGGGCTGAAGCCGTCGCGCGGCCGTACGCCGGTCGGCCCGGACTACAACCTGCCGTTGTTCGGTCTCGGCATCGAGTTCGCCGTGACGCGCACGGTGCGCGACAGCGCGGCAATGCTCGATGCGGTCGAAGGCCCGGAGACCGGTGCGATGTTCGATATCGCGCGGCCGCACGAACGCTATGCCGACGCGATCCGCACGCCCGCCCGCCGGCTGCGTGTGGCATTGGCGACGCGCATGCCCGGCGCCGGCGTCACGCATCCGGATTGCGTCGCCGCGGCCGAGCAGGTGGCGCGCACGCTCGAACAGCTTGGCCACGACGTCGACGTGGCCGTACCTGCGTACGACGCCGAAGCGCTTGCGTCGGCGAGCTGCACCGCGTGGACGGCGTTCCTTGCGTCGGCCGCGCTGGGCGCCGCCGATGCGCTCGGGCGGTCGTACGATCCGCGCGAAGTGGAAGCGTGCACGCATGCATGCATCGAGCACGGGCGCCGGCTGTCGGGACTCGACCTGCAACGCATGCTGATGCAGTTCAATGCGCTGTCGCGCGACGTCGGCGGGTTTTTCGGCGGCTATGACGTGCTGGTCACGCCGGTCACCCGGATGCCGACGGTCGAACTCGGCCATCTCGACCAGAACGATGCGACGCTCGACGCGCGCGGCTGGTGCGACAAGCTGTTCGACTACTGTCCGTTCACGGGGCTTTTCAACATCACCGGCACGCCGGCGATTTCGCTGCCGGCCGGCTGGTCGGGCGACCGGCCCGTCGGCGTGCAGCTCGCCGGGCCGATGGGCAGCGAAGCGGTGTTGCTGCAGGTCGCGGCCACGCTGGAGCAGACGCTCGGATGGCATACGCGGCGGCCGCGCGTGCATGCAGCCGGCGGTTGATGGCCGGCGGTCGACGCGGCCGCGTGCGATGTCGCGATCGGGGGCTCGGCAGTAGCGCGCGGATGGCGAGTCGTTGTCGCAGTTGACGGGGGGCTTGTCGCGACATGTCGACGATGTGGGCGGATGTCCGAGGCTGGGGTTGTCGCATGAACACCCGGAACGGAGTCCACCAGGATCGGACGCAATTCCACCGGCGGCGTCACGGAGCACGGCAGAATAGGGTAGAGGGGCGCATGCCGGCCGTTGTCGGCAGCGCGCCGGAGCCTATCCGAATCTTTGTGTGTGAGGCATAAACTGATGGCCAAGGAGCCACTTTATGCCACGCAAACGCAAGGAAGAAGTGACGATTGAACCGGGTAAGGGCTTGAATCTGGACCCGGAACTGATCAAGCAACTGGTGCCCGGGACGCTGGATCGGGCAACGATCAATGAGCAACTGGCCGCGCTCAAGAAGGCAATCTTCGAGCGTGCGCTGGGCGGTGAACTGACCCATCACCTCGGTTACGAGAAGGGTGAAGCCAAGCCGGCGAGTAGCACGAACCATCGCAACGGCACCAGCCGCAAGCGCATCACGACCGACGACGACTTGCTCGACGTCGAGATTCCGCGCGACCGCGAAGGCACCTTCGATCCGGTGCTGATCGCCAAGGGCGAGCGACGCTTCACCGGCTTCGACGACAGGATCATCGCGATGTACGCGCGCGGCATGAGCGTGCGGGAGATTCAGGGTTTCCTGCTGGAGATGTACGGCATCGAGGTGTCGCCGGACTTCATCAGTACGGTAACCGATGCCGTGATCGACGAAGTACGCGAATGGCAGCAGCGGCCGCTCGAGCCGATGTACCCGGTCGTGTTCTTCGACGCCTTGCGAGTCAAGATCCGCGACGAAGGCGTCGTGCGCAACAAGGCGATCTACCTGGCGCTGGGCGTGCGCCGCGATGGCACACGTGACGTGCTGGGCCTTTGGATCGAGCAGACCGAGGGGGCCAAGTTCTGGCTGCGGGTGGTGAACGACCTGAAGCTGCGCGGCGTGCAGGACATCCTGATCGCCGTGGTCGACGGCCTGAAGGGCTTCCCGGAAGCAATCAACACGGTATTCCCGGAAACGACGGTCCAGACCTGCATCGTGCATCTGATCCGGAACTCGCTGGACTTCGCCAGTTGGAAAGATCGGAAATCGGTCTCGGCGGCGCTCAAGGAAGTCTATCGGGCACCGTCGGCCGAAGCGGCTGCCGTGGCGCTGGACGCGTTCGATACGAGCCCGTGGGGTACAAAATATCCACCGATTGCCGCGCTCTGGCGCCGAGCCTGGGATCAGGTGATTCCGTTCTACGCCTTCGCGCCTGACATTCGGAAAATTGTATATACGACCAACGCGATCGAGTCGCTGCACATGCAGCTTCGGAAGATCATCAAGGCGCGCGGCCACTTCCCGTCGGACGAGGCCGCGCTCAAACTGATCTGGCTGGCGCTGCGCAACGTCGTGGCCAAGTGGACCGGTTCCCGGCACGATTGGAAGAGCGCTATGACACAGTTCGCGCTGCTTTACCCGGAACGATTCAACATTGGAGTCTGAATCTCAACCCGCCTCACACACGGAATTCCGGATACCTCCGCGCGCCGATTCGTCAGAACTCGTCAAGTCTTCACGGCGCTCCCTATGCCCGACATCTTGCCGGCGCCCGTTCCTCGAACCATCGATGATCGCAGCCGTCGATCTGGATCAATTCGCCGAGGCAGGCCCGGCGCGCTCGCGGCTGATACACCTTCGGCGGTCGTTGCCGGCGCGGAATCCACAGCCCAGCCTCCGTCATCAGCTTCCTGACGGTCTCCTTGGCCAGCTGAATGCCGTGGCATTCCCAGAGCTTCTCGCAGGCCAGCGTCGGCCCAAAATCGGCGTAGCGCTCACGAATAACGGTCAGGGCACGTAACGCCAGCCCATCGTCGAGCTTGCGGTTGCCCGGTCGGCCACGGCGGCCCGAAGCTACGCCGCCGGGCCCGCGCTCGCGATAACGGAGCACCAGCCGTTCCACCTGGCGCACGCTCAGGCCCAGCCGTTCGGCTGCACGGCCTGGCTTCAAACCCGTGTCCACCACAGCCTGGATCACCTTGAGTCGATCAAGCTCTCGCATCGTCAGTGTCACCAATCCGGCTGGCTGCATGGTCGGCTCCCGCGCTTGCTCAACGAGCCGTCCAGCATGCCAGCAGTCAAAAACACGACATCTGTAAATAGCCAGAACACGACATTAGGATATGGCCGCTACAACCAATGTCGTAGCCATTTCAAGATGTCGTAGCGGCGGCTAAATAGAAATGTCGTGTTTTGAAGGGTTCAGGGTTCGTCTCTTTCGGGTTACAGATTTCGCGGAGTCGAAGAGCGGAGCTTGAACGGGCAG
>NZ_JAKWFH010000107.1:0-10900 GCF_029522185.1 Burkholderia sp. IO2
TGTCCGATCACGCTCGCTTCACGATCGAATCCGGCGTGAAGGTCTTCTTCGCGGACCCGCACAGCCCATGGCAGCGTGGCACGAACGAAAACACGAACGGCCTTCTACGACAATACTTCCCAAAGGGCACCGACCTATCCCGGTGGAGCGCTCGAGAGATTCAAGCCGTTGCAAATACATTGAATACCAGGCCCCGGAAAGCGCTCGGCTGGAAGACGCCGGCCGAAGCTCTCGACGAGTACCTGAAATCTGTTCAACAATTTAGTGTTGCGACGACCGGTTGAATCCGCCCAGTATCAGATGCCCGCCTACCGTCGGCTGTTGAAGCAGCATGCGCTCACCCAGAGCATGTCGCGCAGAGGCAACTGCCTTGATAACGCAGCCATGGAGAGCTTCTTCGGCACGCTGAAATCCGAGTGCTATCGGCTGACGCGCTTTGCCAGCGTGGAGCAGTTGCGAGATGCGTTGAGCCGCTACATTCACTACTACAACCACGAACGCATCAAGCTGAAATTAAATGGGCTGAGTCCCGTGCAATACAGGACTCAGCCCTTGGCCGCTTAGATTTTAACCGTCCAACTTCGTGGGGTCAGTTCATCTGCGGGCCGCTTTTTTTTGCCGTCGCGATCGTTGATCGCGACGGTGCCGCACGGTGCTTGCCGCGTGGCTACCGCACCTGATTGCGCAGCGTCTTCGCAGCCGCGACCATGTTCGTCAGCGCCGGAATCACTTCCCCCCACTGACGCGTCTTCAGCCCGCAATCCGGGTTCACCCACAGGCGTTCCGCCGGAATCCGTTCGGCCGCCTTCCTCATCAGGCCGACGATGTGATCCTGCGTCGGGATGTTCGGCGAATGGATGTCGTACACGCCCGGCCCGATTTCGTTCGGATACTTGAAGTCGTCAAATGCATCGAGCAGCTCCATGTCCGAGCGCGACGTCTCGATCGTGATCACATCCGCGTCCATGTCGGCGATCGACGCGATGATGTCGTTGAACTCCGAATAGCACATGTGCGTGTGGATCTGCGTATCGTCCTGCACGCCATTCGCGGTGATGCGGAACGACTCGACCGCCCACTTCAGGTATTCGCTCCACTGCGCGCGGCGCAGCGGCAACCCTTCGCGCAGCGCCGCTTCGTCGATCTGGATCACGCGCACGCCGGCCTGCTCGAGATCGAGCACTTCGTCGCGGATCGCCAGCGCAAGCTGGTAGCACGACACCGAGCGCGGCTGGTCGTCGCGCACGAACGACCAGTTCAGGATCGTCACGGGGCCGGTCAGCATCCCCTTCATCGGCTTGTTCGTCAGCGACTGCGCGTAGGTGATCCACTCGACCGTCATCGCCTTCGGGCGGCTGATGTCGCCGAACAGGATCGGCGGCTTCACGCAGCGCGAACCGTACGACTGCACCCAGCCGAACTGGCTGAACGCGTAGCCGTCGAGTTGTTCGCCGAAGTATTCGACCATGTCGTTGCGCTCGGCTTCGCCGTGCACGAGCACGTCGAGCTCGAGCGATTCCTGTTCGCGGACGCTGCGTTCGATCTCGGCCTGCATCGCCGTGCGATAGCCGGCTTCGTCCAGCGTGCCGGCCTTGAACCGGCTGCGCGCCTGGCGGATTTCGGCGGTCTGCGGGAACGAGCCGATCGTCGTCGTCGGGAACGCCGGCAGGTTCAGGCGCGCCGACTGCTTCGACGCACGCTGCGCATACGGGCTCGCGCGGTTGCCGAGCCGCGCGTCGATGCGGGCGATCGCGGCCTTCACCGCCGGATTGTTCACGCGCGGCGAGCGGCGGCGCGACTCGATCGCGGCGGCATTCGCGGCGAGCGCGTCGGCCACCTTGTCGCGGCCTTCGTTCAGGGCGGTCGCGAGCATCTTCAGCTCGTCGAGCTTCTGCAGCGCGAACGCGAGCCATGAGCGGATTTCGGCGTCGAGCTTCGCCTCGTTCGCGAGATCGACCGGCACGTGCAGCAGCGAGCACGACGGCGCAAGCCACAGCCGGTCGCCCAGTTGCTTCGCGAGCGGCTCGAGCCAGTCGAGCGTCGCGTTCAGGTCCGTCTTCCAGATGTTGCGGCCATTGATCGCGCCGATCGACAGCACGCGTTCGGGCGGCAGCTCACGCACCAGCGCGTCGACTTCGTCACGTGCGTTGATCGCGTCGATATGCAGGCCGTCGACCGGCAGCGACGCCGCGAGCGTCAGGTTGTCCTGAAGCTGGCCGAAATACGTGGCGAGCAGCAGCTTGATACGGCGCGTTTCCAGTGCCGCGTACGCGGTGCGGAACGCGTGGCGCCATTCGGCATCGAGCTCGGTGACGAGAATCGGCTCGTCGATCTGCACCCATTCGACGCCCTGCGCGGTCAGCGTGTCGAGCAGCGCGCCGTACACGGGCAGCAGCTTCGGCAACAGCGCGAGGCGATCGGAATCGTCCTTCGCCTTGCCGAGCCACAGGTACGTGACGGGGCCCAGAATCACCGGCTTCGCATTCACGCCCTGCGCGTTCGCTTCGGCCAGTTGCTGCAGCAGACGCGACGGATCGAGCGAGAAGTTCGTGTCCGCATGGAACTCCGGCACGATGTAGTGATAGTTCGTGTCGAACCACTTCGTCATTTCGCCGGCCGCGACCCCGCCGCAGCACGCGGCATGCGCCTCCGCCGACTGCGCCGACCGGCCGCGCGCGACGCGGAAAGCGTTGTCGAGCGCATCGCCGTGGAAATCCTGCACGCGCTTCGGCAGGTTGCCGAGCGTGAAGCTCATGTCGAGCACCTGGTCATAGAACGCGAAATCGCCGATCGGCGCGAGATCGAGGTCGCGCTGGTCGTGCCAGTGGCGCCGGCGCAGTTCGGCGCCGAGCGCCTTCAGTTCGTCGCGCGACGATTCGCCCTTCCAGTAGCGTTCGAGACCGAACTTGAGTTCGCGCTTCGCGCCGATGCGCGGAAAACCGAGGTTGTGTGTCGTGACCATGAAGCTGCCGTCCAGAGAAAAATGAAGATCCGGCAGCCATCATAGGGATTTCAAACCATGAAATAAAATGGCATTATTTCATTCATCCATTAACATTCTTCATGTATTCGTCGGGTGTGCGCAAGCCATGCTGGAACGATTCCATCTCGTCGTCATTCGTGAAGTCGAGCGCCAGGGCTCGCTGACCGCGGCGGCCCATGCGCTGCACCTCACGCAGTCGGCCCTCAGTCATACCGTCAGGAAAATCGAGCAGCAGCTCGGCACGCCGATCTGGGACCGCGAAGGCCGCGGCCTGCGGCTCACGCAGGGCGGGCAGTATCTGCTGAAGCTGGCGAACCGGCTGCTGCCGCAGTTCGAGCTCGCCGAGGAACGGATGAAGCAGTACGCGAAGGGCGAGCGCGGCACGCTGCGTATCGGGATGGAGTGCCATCCGTGCTACCAGTGGCTGCTAAAGGTCGTGTCGCCGTACCTGTCGCGCTGGCCCGACGTCGACGTGGACGTGAAGCAGCGCTTCCAGTTCGGCGGCATCGGCGCGCTGTTCGGTTACGACATCGACGTGCTCGTGACGCCCGATCCGCTGAACAAGCCGGGGCTGCGCTTCGATCCCGTGTTCGACTACGAACAGGTGCTGGTGGTCGCGGATTCGCACCGGTTCGCGAATGCCGACTACGTGACGCCCGAGCAACTGACCGACGAGATCCTGATCACGTACCCGGTCGAAACCGACCGGCTCGACATCTACAACCAGTTCCTGACGCCGGCCGGCATCGTGCCGAGGCGGCACAAGTCGATCGAGACGACCGACATCATGCTGCAGATGGTCGCGAGCGGGCGCGGCGTGGCCGCGCTGCCGCGGTGGCTCGCCGACGAGTATGCGGACCGGATGCCGGTCGTGCCGGTCAAGCTCGGCAAGAACGGCATCGCGAAACAGATCTTCCTCGGCATCCGCGAAGCGGATGCCGCGATCGACTATCTGGCCGCGTTCGTCGCGCTGGCGCGCGAATCGACGTGGAGCGCGCCGCGCATGCTGCGCTAGGCGCGCCCGCCCGGCCCGCGCGTCAGGCGGCGCGAACGCCGGTGCCGGTGCGTTCGCCGCGTTCGACCCACGCACCGAACAGCAGGCCGATCGTCGTCCACATGATCACCTGCATGCCGATGGCCGCCACGCGGAACTTCCACAGCAAGGCCGCCGGGAAATCGGCCGGCAACTCGCTGACCGACGGCAGCCCGATCTGCACGGCCGCGATGATCGCGACAAACACGAGCCCGGCGACGATCGACGCGTTCCACTGCCCGAGCTTCGCCACCAGATGGCGGCGCACGCTGACCGAGAACACCATCGTTGCGACCGAGATCGCGATCATCAGGAAGAACAGACCCGTGCGATACCCGATCGTATCGGGGTCGCCGACCGACGGCGGATTGGCCGGGTACTTGAGGTTCGGCACGATCACGAGCGCGACGAACGCCGCCAGCGCGAGCCAGGCGGCCAGCGGCCGTGCCGGCAGGCGGCTGCCGCGTCCGTACGCATACGCGAAGACCAGCGAGAACAGCCCGCCGAATGCCGCGCCGTAGGTCACGACGCCCGTCAGTAGCCCGAGGCCGGCCTGCGTGTGGCGGCTGACCAGTTCCGGCTCCGGTGCCTCGCCTTGGGCGGCGGCGGTTTTCTCTTCGAGGGCGATCGCCTGATCGACTTGCGGTTCGCCGACGACTTTCGCGAAACCGAACGTGAGGAGGCCCGCGGCGATGCCTGCGAGCATCCCGCGCATGAGCAGCTTTCCGACCATCTTTTACTCCGCGTCAGTGGCAGGGAAAGCCGAGCAGATGGCGGCCGTCGTGGACGAATTCGTGGACATACATGCCCGGCACGAGCGACGTCGCGCCCTGTTCCGCACCGACGAAATAGAGTGCGAGCAGCAGGATCAGGCCGACGAACACGGCCCACGGCAACAGCTCACGGACGGGGATGGGTGCCGGCACGACCGCCGGCTTCAGCACTGCTTCGCTCATGGATGCACCTCAGGGGAATCGCGCCCCGACAAATGATGGATGGGTACGAAGGCAGGTCTGGCTTCCGGGATCATCGATTCCCCGGTTACAGTGGCGCGACCGCGCCGGAATTGCACCGGCTTCCGCGCTTCGTATCGGGCGAATTGTACGCGCGAACGTTCGCGTATTGAAGCGACGACAGATGGGCAAGCGCGCCCCGCTCCGGATCATCCGACCACCGACATGAACCTGCATGCCTCGCTGCGCCTGATCGCGCACGCCTCGACCCGCGCGATGCGCACCGGCACGTTTCCCGACGACGATCCGCTCGACGCGCGCGGGCTTGCCGAAGCCGCCGCGCTGCACGGCCGGTGGACGGCCATCGCCGGCTCGCTCGTGCTGTGCAGCCCGGCACGCTGCGCAACGCAGACCGCCGACGCACTCGGGCTGCACGCCGACATCGACGACGCGCTGCGCGACATCGACTACGGCGACTGGCGAGGCAAGCGGCTGCACGATCTCGCACGCGATCTGCCTGACGAACTTGCCACGTGGATCGGCACGCCGTCCGCGTCGCCGCATCGCGGCGAATCGTTCGACGCCGCCGCACGTCGGGTCGGCACGTGGTTCGACGGGTTGCCGCGCGAGCGCGACGTCATCGCGATCACGCATGCGCCGATCGTCCGCGCGGCCATCGCGCATGTGCTGCGGATGGACCACGCCGCGGCCGCGCGTCTCGACGTTGCGCCGCTGTCGTGCACGACGTTCGTCGCGTCGCCGGCCGGCTGGACGTTGGCGGCGACGGATGATGAGCAGCGCGATACCGGCGCGTAAGCCGCTGTCGTGTTCACTATGTGAGTGATCGACGCGACTCGCTGCCTCGCATGCCGCCACTCGCCTTACATCCCCGTAAGACACACCGTTCGTCGTCCCGACTGTCATCAAACTGACTGCTAGCCGCAGCTAGGATCGGACGCGGTTCCCTTACGAGATGCCGTCATGAATCAACCTGCTTCGTCCGCCCCGAACAATCCGGGCTCCGTCGCGCGCACCCGGCAGGTCGGCTATGCCGCCTTCCTGCTGGTGCTCGTGCTCGGCGCCGTCTATATCGCCACCCACCTGGTCGCCGATCTGGCGCCGGTCCGCGAAGGGACGCTGTTCCCGTACCTGCTGCTCGGCGCCGCCCTGCTGATCGCGCTGGGCTTCGAATTCGTCAACGGCTTCCACGACACCGCGAATGCGGTCGCGACCGTGATCTATACGCACTCGCTGACGCCGAACGTCGCGGTGATCTGGTCGGGCATGTGGAACTTCCTTGGCGTGATGGTCTCGAGCGGCGCCGTCGCGTTCGGCATCCTGCAGTTGCTGCCGGTCGAGCTGATCCTGCAGGTCGGCAGCGGCTCGGGCTTCGCGATGGTGTTCGCGCTGCTGATCGCCGCGATCGTGTGGAACCTCGCGACCTGGTATTTCGGGCTGCCGTCGTCGAGCTCGCATACGCTGATCGGGTCGATCATCGGCGTCGGGCTGATGAACCAGCTGATGCATGGGCCGTCCGGCACGAGCGGCGTCGACTGGGGCCAGGCGCTCGGGGTCGGCAAGTCGCTGCTGCTCTCGCCGATCGTCGGCTTCCTGTGCGCGTCGCTGCTGCTGCTCGTGCTGAAGGCGCTCGTGCGGATTCCGGAGCTGTACAAGGAGCCGCCGAAGGATCAGCCGCCGCCGTTCTGGATTCGCTGCCTGCTGATCCTCACCTGCACCGGCGTGTCGTTCGCCCACGGGTCGAACGACGGGCAGAAAGGGATGGGGCTCATCATGCTGATCCTGATCGGCACGGTGCCGACCGCGTATGCGCTGAACAAGGCCGTCACGCCCGCCGAATCGCAGACCTTCGTGGCGGTCGCGAACCAGGCGGCTGCGACGTTCGGGAAGTACACGAACGGCATCGCGCCGTCCGCGAACCCGCGTGCCGATGTCGAACATTACGTGCAGCACCGTGAACTGACACCCGCCGTGCTGCCGGCCGTCGCGCAGCTGTCCACGTCGCTCGCGACCGCCGTCGGCGCGTCGGGCTCGATGGCGGCCGTGCCGCAACGCGACGTCGACAACGTGCGCAACACGATGTACCTCGTGTCCGAGGCCATTCGCCTGATCGAGAAGTCGGGGCAACCCGCGTTCGCCGCCGCCGACAAGCTCGCGATCGACAACTACCGCAAGCAGCTCGATCACGCGACCAAGTTCATTCCGACGTGGGTGAAGGTCGCCGTCGCGATCGCGCTGGGCCTCGGCACGATGGTCGGCTGGAAGCGCATCGTCGTGACCGTCGGCGAAAAAATCGGCAAGCAGCATCTGACCTACGGACAAGGCGCATCGGCCGAACTCGTCGCGATGCTGACGATCGGCGCCGCCGACATGTACGGGCTGCCCGTGTCGACGACTCACGTGCTGTCGTCGGGCGTCGCGGGCACGATGGCGGCGAACGGCTCCGGGCTGCAATGGAGCACGGTGCGCAGCCTCGTTCTCGCGTGGGTGCTGACGCTGCCGGCATCGATCGCGCTCGCGGCGGGGCTTTACTGGTTGTTCCGGTCGCTGGCCTGATTTGTGGACGCGGCGGGTGGCGGGCGGGAGCCGGCCATCCGCCGCGATAGGTTGGATCTGGCGTTTCGCTACCTCTCCGCTTCTCCTTCTCCTCCGCCACCTCTCTGGTACCTCACCACATTCAGTGTGCCGATGCCGCAGCCCGCTTTTCGCTGTTTCATCATCCGAATTAAAGCGCAAGATCTGGAGCGTACCGGCGCATGGACGCCGCTAGACTGGGTTCATCAACTTCCATCGTGGACTCGACCGTGCGCGACTGCACGGCCCCACACCGCCGATGCCCAGAGGTACGCCCGTGAACATTGCCGATCTGCAACCTGCCGTCGAATCGCTGGACATCGCGCAACGCGTCGACGCCCTCGACTGGCCGACGGTCGAGGGCGAACTCGATCGCTACGGATGCGCGCGCGTACCGGGCCTGGTGTCGGCAAGCGAGTGCGATGCACTCGCGTCGCTCTATCCGTACGATGCACTCTATCGTTCACGTGTCGTGATGGCCCGGCACGGCTTCGGCCGCGGCGAATACAAGTATTTCGCGTATCCGTTGCCTGCGGTCATCGCCGAGCTGCGCGCGACGCTCTACCCGCATCTCGCGCCGATCGCTAATCGCTGGAACCAGGCACTCGGAGTCGACGTTCGTTATCCGAAGGAGCATGCGACGTTCCTCGATCGCTGCCATGCGGCGGGACAGACGCGACCGACGCCGCTGATCCTCCAATACGGCGCCGACGACTACAACTGCCTCCATCAGGACCTGTACGGCGAGCACGTGTTTCCGCTGCAGGTCGCGATCCTGCTGTCGGCGCCGGGCCGCGATTTCAGTGGTGGGGAGTTCGTGTTGACGGAACAGCGCCCGCGCATGCAGTCGCGTGCGGAAGTGGTGCCGCTGACACAAGGCGACGCCGTGATCTTCGCGGTGCACGGCCGGCCGGTGCAGGGAACCCGCGGCGTCTATCGCGTCAACTTGCGCCACGGCGTCAGCCGGATTCGAAGCGGCCATCGCCACACGATCGGCATCATCTTCCATGATGCGCAGTAGCGGGAATCGGGACGACGGCGCTACTGTCGTCCGCATATCGCATTCGGCCTTGATGCTCGTTCCGGCACCGCACGTCATTGTCCGGAGAGCGCGACGGTCCAGCATGGTTGCCCGGAAGGCCCATTCGCCCGCGGTGACGGCAAACCGGTTACGCTGATCGTCAAGCGATCGCCACCGGGACGAATCGGCACCTCGGGTAAGCGCCGAAAAACAAGCGCACTCACTGGTTGCACCGCCAATTCGATTTGCACTCGGGCCTATCCTCGCGCTATGTTGGCCCGCAGCCGGTCGCCAGCATTGGAAGCCAGCCGTGCATAGCCCGGCAACGTCAGCAGCGCGAGCACGCCCGCCGCGACGAACGCCCAGCGGAAATCGTCAAGCACGTAGTGCATGCCGGCCGCATCGCCGCGCACCAATGCCGCTAGCCGCAGCGACAATGCGCCAAATGCGATCCCCATCCCGATCGTCATCTGCTGCGCGGCGCTCCACAGCGTGCTGGCCGCGCTCGTCTGGTGAGACGGGATATCCGCATAAGCCAGCGTCGCGAGCGTCGTGAACTGCATCGACCGCGTGAGCCCGTAGACGAATACGACGAACAGCGTGATCGCCAACGGCGTCGACGCGGTGAGCCAGCCGCATGCGATCGTGAAGATGCCGACGATCGTCACGTCGACGAGCGCGACACGCCGAAAGCCGTAACGGTCGAGGATCCACGATGTCCCCGCCTTCATCCCGAGATTGCCGAGCGCGCTCGCGAGCAGCAGCAGGCCTGACTGAAACGGCGACAGCCCGAAGCCGATCTGGAACAGCAGCGGCAGCAGGTACGGGACGGCGTTGATCGCCATCCGCGTGATCGAACCGGTGATCACCGTCACCGAGAACGTCGGCACCTTCAGCGTCGTGAAATCGAGCAGCGGATGCGCGCTGTGTCGCGCATGCAGCCACGCGGCGATGCCGAACAGCACGCTTGCGCCCACCAGGACACCCGCGCGCGTGAAGTCGACATCCTGCTGTCCGGCCGCTTCCGTGCCGATCAGCAGGCACGTCAATGCGCCACCGGCCAGTACGAAGCCGACCCAGTCGAGCGGCCGTTGCTCGTCGGCCCGCGTATTCCGGACGATCAGCCAGGTACAAACGAGTGCGGCAAGACCGAACGGGACGTTCAACAGGAAGATCCATCGCCATGACGCGTAGGTCGTGATGAAGCCGCCGATCGGCGGCCCGACGACGGGCGCGACGATGCCCGGCCACGTGATCGTCGCGATCGCGCGCATCAGTCTCGCCTTCTCGGTACTGCGCACGACGATCATCCGGCCGACCGGCACCATCATTGCCCCGCCGACACCCTGCAGCAGCCGCGCAGCCGTGAACGACATCACCCCTTCGGACAGCCCGCACAGCACCGACGCGCCGGTAAAGACGACGATCGCACTCGCGAAGACGGTACGCGAACCATAGCGGTCCGCGATCCAGCCGCTGATCGGAATGAACACCGCCAGCGCCAGCATGTACGCCGTCATCCCGAGACTCAGCGCATTCGGTCCGACGCCGAACGAGCTGGCCATTTGCGGCAGCGCAGTCGCGATCACGGTCGTGTCGAGGTACTCCATGAAGAACGTCGCGGCGACGAGATACGGCAAGAAGTCGGTCGTCCGACCACTTTGGGCGGGGCTGTCTGTCATGAACGATGCAGGAGACGGAAGGCCAAAGACGCCGACCGCCGGGGATGCAGACACGCACCGGCGAATCGGGACGAACGGCGATATTACCCCGAAGGGCTTGCTCTCCGCTCTGTCGAGCATGCCGGGCGAATGAACTTTATGCGCATAGATTTTTTATGACGATTTCGCGCTGCGCTCGCGGAGTGAGGCATTTGATGTGGCACACCGAAGCGTCGAGAGATGAAGCGAGGTCTTCGTCAGGAAGCGGTATTTATCGATCATCGTCGATCAACATCGCTCATCACCGGCCATCACAGCTATCGGCGCTGGATGTGTGGCATTAGCCGGAATCGACCGAAGAGGGATGGGTACGGTTGGCAGAGGGAGATGCCGGACGGCACGAACAGCGAGTGTGGAACTGGCGGCTCGGCGCTCCGATTGATTGCGTCAGCGGGGCGGAGCCAGCGGACGTAGCCTTGGCAACGCTTCGCCGCATGCTTTTTGGCACGCCAATGCAAAAACCCCCGCCTTTCGGGCGGGGGTTTCTGGCTTAGGGAGCCTGACGATTACCTACTTTCACACGGGAATCCGCACTATCATCGGCGTAGAGTCGTTTCACGGTCCTGTTCGGGATGGGAAGGGGTGGGACCGACTCGC
>NZ_JAKWFH010000108.1:0-10283 GCF_029522185.1 Burkholderia sp. IO2
CGCCGGGCTGTGCGGCGGTGGGCTCCGCGGCCGGCTTCGTGGCGCTGGCCGCGCGGCGTGCGGCGGCGCGCGCTTCGGCGGCCTCGCGCTCGCGGCGCTGGCGTGCGAGGCGCAGGTCGTGACGTTCGCGCGCGGCGTCGGCCTGTTCCTGCGACCACGCCTCCCAGCCCGTGCGATCGCCGGTCACCGGCAGCATCGCGATGCAGTCGACCGGGCACGGCGGCACGCACAGGTCGCAGCCCGTGCACAGCGACGCGACGATCGTGTGCATCTGCTTCGGCGCGCCGACGATCGCGTCGACCGGGCATGCCTGCATGCACAGCGTGCAGCCGATGCACAGGTTTTCGTCGATGAACGCGATCGCGCGCGGATGCTCGGTGCCGTTGACCGGGTTCAGCGGAATCACTGGCTTGCCGAGCAGGTTCGCGAGGCGCGCGATGCCTTCGGCGCCGCCGGGCGGGCACTGGTTGTAGTTCGCGTCGCCGGCGGCGATCGCCTCGGCGTACGGGCGACAGCCGTTATAGCCGCACTTCGTGCATTGCGTCTGGGGCAGCAGATCTTCGATGCGATCCGCGAGTGTTTTGGAGTCGGTCACGGTAACAGCGGGCGCAACGGCGCCGAATGGCTCTCGGCCGCGTCGGGCGCGGCCGGAAAGGTTTGCCAAAGCTCGATTATCGCCGATTTCCCGCATTGCGCTGGACGCCGTCTATGCGCATAATCGAACCGCTTTTTTGCAGGGGCTCAGCAGGAGGGCGGCCGTCCGCGGCGCGCCCGTTCCAGGGCGGCCGGCGCCGAGGCGGTGGGGGTGCCGGTCCGGATCAAGCGGCTCACATAGCAAAACGCCACCATGAATCAGCCAAAAATCAAAAGAGATCCTGAAGGTACGCGCCGCCGCATCCTGATGGCGGCAGCCGAAGAGTTCGCGAATGGAGGGCTGTTCGGCGCGCGCGTCGATCAGATCGCGCGCCGGGCCGAAACCAACGAGCGCATGCTCTATTACTACTTCGGCAGCAAGGAGCAGCTCTTCACGGCGGTGCTCGAACACGCGTTTTCCGCGCTGACCGAGGCCGAGCGCGTGCTCGATCTCGATGGCGTCGCGCCGGTCGAAGCCGTCACGCGGCTCGCGCATTTCGTTTGGGACTACTACCGCGACCATCCGGAGCTGCTCCGGCTCATCAACAACGAGAATCTGCACGAAGCCCGCTATCTGCACAAGTCGACGCGGATCCGCGAGATGATGTCGCCGATCGTCGCGAAGCTCGGCAACGTGCTGATGCGCGGCCAGAAGGCTGGGCTGTTTCGCAACGACGTCGATCCGCTGCGCTTCTACGTGACGCTGTCGGGGCTCGGCTACTACATCGTCTCGAACCGCTTCACGCTCGCCGCGACGCTCGGCCGCGACTTCACCGACACCGACGAACGCGCGGAGATGGTCCGGATGAACACCGAGGTGCTGCTCGCGTATCTGCTGCGGCGCTGACGCAACGAACGGACGAGCCGGCGAGCCGCCCGCTCGTCGTCGCCGCATGAAAAAACGCCGCCGTGCGCAAGCAACGGCGGCGTTTTTGCGTCGGAGGGCGGCGTGTCAGGCGGCCTTGCGGGCACGCACGGGTTTTGCGCGCGGGCTGCTTGACGCGCGTTTCGCGGCGGGCGCGGCCTTTGCGGCGGGTGTCCTCGCGGGCGCGACTGTCACGGCCGGCGCCTTCGCGCGCGTACGCTTCGCGGCGGTGGCGCGCGCCGTCGTCTCCGGCTCCGGTTTGGCGGCCGGCACGACGCCGATCGCGGTCGCATCCTGCGCATCGGCGGACAACTTCGTCGCGCCGTTCTTCGGCTCCGGCGCATGCTCGCGGATGAAGTCGCGCAGTTGCGGATAGATGATCGTGCGCCAGCGGCGGCCCGAGAAGATCCCGTAGTGACCGCATTTCTCGGCGGTCAGGCTGCGGCGATCGTCTTGCGGAATGCCCGTGCACAGCTCGTGCGCGACGTGGGTCTGGCCGCTGCCCGAGATGTCGTCGAGTTCGCCTTCGATCGTCATCAGCGCGGTGTGCTTGATGTCCTGCGGCCGCACGCGCTCGCCTTCGACGTCCCACGTGCCTTCCGCCAGCCGGAATTCCTGGAACACGACGCGAATGGTTTCGAGGTAATACTCGGCGGCCATGTCGAGCACCGCGTTGTACTCGTCGTAGAAGCGGCGGTGCGCTTCGGCATCGTCCTCGTCGCCGCGCAGCAGGCTCTGGTAGAAATCCCAGTGCGATTGCGCGTGCCGCTCCGGGTTCATCGCGACGAAGCCCGTGTGCTGCAGGAAGCCCGGATACACCTGGCGGCCTTCGCCCGGATAGTTCGCGGGCACCGTGTGGATCACGTTGTTCTCGAACCACGCGGTCGAGTGCTGCGTGGCGAGCGAATTCACGGAAGTCGGGCTGCGGCGCGCATCGATCGGGCCGCCCATCATCGTCATCGTGAGCGGGGTGTCCTCGCCGCGGCTCGCCATCAGCGAAATCGCCGCGAGCACTGGCACCGTCGGCTGACATACCGAGATCACGTGCAGGTTGCGCGCGCCGATGTGGCGGATGAATTCCTGGATGTACGCGATGTAGTCGTGCAGGTGGAACGGGCCGACCTCGACGGGCACCATGCGCGCGTCGATCCAGTCGGTGATGTAGACCTTGTGATCCTGCAGCAGCGTGCGCACGGTGTCGCGCAGCAGCGTCGAATGGTGGCCCGACAGCGGCGCGCAGACCAGCACGACCGGCTCGTCCTTCAGTTGCGTGACGGCGTCGGCGTCGTCCGAATAGCGCTTGAAGCGCAGCAGCCGGCAGAACGGCTTCTCGATGATCGTCTGCTCGACGATCGGAATGTTGTGGCCGTCCTTGACGATCTGATGAATGTTGAATTCCGGCTTTTCGTAATCCTTGCCGAGCCGATACATCAGCTCATAGGCGGCTGCCATCCGCGGGGCGCCGGGCATCAGCGAGAACGGACTGGACGGATTCGCGAACGACTTCGAGGCGGCCTGGGCCCAGGCCGTGAGGGGGCTCAGCATGGCCCGCTGGAATTCGTGCAGTTGGTAAAGCATGCAGGCTACTCCCGCGTGGGGGACGGTGCGCAAGGGCGGCGTGAGGCGTCGCGGCGTGCCGTGTGGGTCAGCGACCGGCCATGTTGCATTGCAGCCGGACAATCGCGTCGATCATATCGGACAACGATCGGTGGTGCAATGCAACATTTCCCCGGGTTTTCATCAAAGTGTTGCGATTTGACGATCTCTGACCAAGGCCGCGGCGGCAGCGTTCAGCGGCCGGTGGCCACGGCCGGCGCGGGCTGGCCGGCCGCGCGCGCCATCGCGTCTTCGTGGTGCATCAGGTTCATCGCGGTGTGCACGAGCGCCACGTGCGAGAACGCCTGCGGGAAGTTGCCGACGAGCCGCCCGGCGACCGGGTCGTATTCCTCGGCGAGCAGCCCGAGGTCGTTCGACAGCGCGAGCAGGCGGCTGAAGAGCCGATGCGCGTCGTCGATCCGGCCGAGCAGCGCGTAGCTGTCGACCAGCCAGAAGCTGCATGCGAGAAACGTGCCTTCGCCCGGCGGCAGGCCGTCGTCGTATTCGGTCGTGCGGTAGCGCATCACGAGCCCGTCGTGCAGCAATTCCCGTTCGATTGCGTCGACCGTGCCGACGATGCGCGGGTCTTCCGGCGGCAGGAAGCCGAGCTGCGGCAGCAGCAGCACGCTCGCGTCGAGCTCGTCGCTGCCGTAGCTTTGCGCGAACGCCTGCTTGCCTTCGTGCCACGCATTGGCGCAGACGTCCGCATGGATCCGCTCGCGCAGCGCGCGCCAGCGGTCGAGCGAGCCGGGCAGCCGGAACATTTCCGCCGACTTGATCGCACGGTCGAACGCGACCCAGGCCATCACCTTCGAGAACGTGAAATGGCGCCGGCCGCCGCGCGTTTCCCAGATCCCTTCGTCGGGCTCCTGCCAGATCTTTTCCAGATGGTCGAGCAGCGCGCACTGCACGGACCAGACGGTGTCGTCGGCCTGCAGGCCGCCCACGCGCGCGAGGTGCAGCGCGGCCATCACCTCGCCGAACACGTCGAGCTGGAGCTGGTTCGCGGCGCCGTTGCCGACGCGTACCGGCAGCGAGTCCTGGTAGCCGGGCAGCCAGTCGAGCTCCATCTCCGGCAGCCGGCGCTCGCCGGCGATCCCGTACATGATCTGGATCTGCTCCGGCGAGCCGGCCATCACGCGGCCGAGCCACGTGCGCCAGGCGCGCGCCTCGTCGTAGTAGCCGCCGCGCATCAGCGCGAGCAGCGTGATCGTCGCGTCGCGCAGCCAGCAGTAGCGGTAATCCCAGTTGCGGTTGCCGCCGATCTTCTCGGGCAGCGACGTGGTCGGCGCGGCGACGATGCCGCCGGTCGGCTCGTACGCGAGCGCCTTCAGCGTGATCAGCGAGCGGCGCACGGCGGCCGCGTAGCGGCCCTGCACCTGGCAGCGGCCCGCCCATTCGAGCCAGTAGTTCTCGGTGCGCGCGAGCATCGACAGCGGATCGCGCGCGGGCGGCAGCCGCATGTGCGAAGCCGCGTAGCCGAGCGAGAACGGCACGCGCTCGTCGGCGCCGACCGTGAATTCCGCGAGCGTATGGAGGTTCTTGCCGGTGAGCGGCACCGGCGTGCGCAGTACGACGGTGTCGGGCCCGGCGATGGCCTTCATGCCGTCCTCGCGGGTCAGTTGCGTGACCCACGGAATCGAGAAACCGTAGTCGAAGCGCAACACGAGCTCCATGCGCATCTTCATCGTGCCGTGGCGGCCGACGACGATCCGCACCAGCTCGGACCAGCCGTTGCCGGGCGGCATGAAGTCGATCACGGTGACGGCGCCGTCCGCGCTTTCGTAATCGGTTTCGAGAATCAGCGTGTCGCCGCGATAGCGGCGGGTCGTGTGCGTGATCGCGGCGTCGGCGGCCGGAGCAAGCAGCCAGCGGCCGTGCTCGGGCGTGCCGAGCAGCGCCGCGAAGCAGGCGCCCGAATCGAAGCGGGGCCAGCACAGCCAGTCGACGGAGCCGTCTTTTGCGATCAGCGCGGCCGTATGGCCATCGCCGACGAGGGCGTAGTCTTCGATCAGGGCGGGCATGGGCAGGCGATCCTTGGGTATTCGAGTTCACAATGCGGACGTCGGCGGCCCGGACTTCACGCCCGGGCGCCGCGCCCCGTATACTCGGCCGGGCGGCGGAGCGCATGAACGGCCGGCGTTTCGTCCTATCTCAACACTTGAAGCGACTCGATGCAAGGAGGATTCAATGCCCAACCGTTTACGCGAGCATGACGCACGCGCTTCGACACGAGGGTTCCCGCTTAGGCTCGCTCACTGGATGAAAGGTTTCGCGATCGTGCTTTCCCTGTCCGCGACCCACGCGTTTGCACAGCAATCGTCCGCCCCGGCCGACGGCGTCTACAACCTGCTCGTCGGCACCTATACGGGCGGCGGCAGCGACGGGATCTACGTTTACCGCTTCGATACCAAGACCGGCGGCGTCGCGCCGGTATCGTCGGCGAAGACCGAAAATCCGTCGTATCTGTTGCCGAGCCGCGACGGTCGCACCGTCTACGCGGTCAACGAACTGCCCGGCGACAACGGCCCGGCGACGCAGCGCGGCGGCGTGAGCGCATTCCGCTTCGACGCGAAGACGGGCGCGCTGAGCTTCATCGACCGCGTATCGTCCGAAGGGAACGATCCTTGCTATCTCGCGCTGTCGCCGGACGGCAAGTACCTCGTGACGGCCAACTACTCGGTCGCGGCCGATCCGGGCGGCAGCTTTGCGGTGTTCCCGCTGCGCGACGACGGCGCGGTCGGCCAGGCCGTGCTGACGGTTCACCACGAAGGCACCGGGCCCGTGAAGGGCCGCCAGGACGGCGCGCACGTGCATTCGACGGTGTTTTCGCCGGACGGCCGCTACCTGTTCGTGCAGGATCTCGGCGCGGACAAGATCTACGGCTACCGCTACACGGTGGACGGCAGCCGCGGGCTGATCAGCCCGACCGAGGCGCGCTACACGCCGGTGAAGGCCGGCTCGGGCCCGCGCCACATGGTGTTCAGCGCCGACGGCCGGTTCGCGTACGTGACGAGCGAGCTGAACGCATCGGTCGAGGTGTTCGGCTACCACGACGGCAAGCTGACGCCGATCGAGACGCTGCCGATGACGGCGCCGGGCTTCAAGGGCAAGGTCGGCGGCGGCGCGATCCACCTGTCGCCGGACGGCCGCTTCCTGTACGCGAGCAACCGCGGCGACGCGAACGACCTCGTGATCTACGCGGTGAACAAGGCCGACGGCCGGTTGAAGCACGTCGGTCGCCAGTCGAGCCTCGGCAAGACGCCGCGCGAATTCCTGATCGATCCGACCGGCAAGTGGCTGATCGTCGGCAACCAGGACAGCGACACGTTCTACGTGTTCAGCCGCGATGTCGAAACCGGGCAACTCGGCGCGAATCCGCAGAAGGTCGCGGTCGGCAAGCCGGTCGACTTCAAGCTGGTGCCGGTGCAGTAAATGCAAAAGGCGCTGCCGAGGCAGCGCCTTTTTGTGCGGGGCGGCCGGTTGTGTGGCTCGCCCGGATCGACGATTCGCGGCCGCCGGCCTGCCGGCTTCAGTCGGCCGCGGCCGGCACGAGTACCTCGCGGCTGCCGTTGATGCCCATCGCCGACACGAGGCCGGCCGCTTCCATCTGCTCGACGAGGCGCGCCGCGCGGTTGTAGCCGATGCGCAACTGCCGCTGCACCGACGAGATCGACGCGCGCCGCGTGCGCACGACGAATGCGACCGCTTCGTCGTACAGCGGATCGGCTTCCGCGTCCGGCGCGTCGCCGAACAGGTCCTGCGTCGCGCCGTCGGCGGCCGGGCCGTCGAGGATGCCTTCCTCGTACTGCGGCTCGCCGAACTGCTTCAGGTACTCGACGATCCGGTGCACTTCCTCGTCGGCGACGAACGCGCCGTGCACGCGCTGCGGATAGCCGGTGCCGGGCGGCAGGAACAGCATGTCGCCCATCCCGAGCAGCGACTCCGCACCCATCTGGTCGAGGATCGTGCGCGAGTCGATCTTCGACGACACCTGGAACGCGACGCGCGTCGGGATGTTCGCCTTGATGAGGCCCGTGATCACGTCGACGGACGGCCGCTGGGTCGCGAGGATCAGGTGGATGCCGGCCGCGCGCGCCTTCTGCGCGAGGCGGGCGATCAGCTCCTCGATCTTCTTGCCGGCCACCATCATCAGGTCGGCCAGCTCGTCGATCACGACGACGATCAGCGGCAGCTTCGACAGCGGCTCCGGATCGTCGGGCGTCAGCGAGAACGGGTTGCCGATCTTCTTTTCCTTCGCTTCCGCGTCGCGGATCTTCTGGTTGAAGCCCGCGAGGTTGCGCACGCCGACGGCCGACATCAGCCGGTAGCGCTTCTCCATTTCGCCGACGCACCAGTTCAGCGCGTTGGCCGCGAGCTTCATGTCGGTGACGACCGGCGCGAGCAGGTGCGGGATGCCTTCGTAGACCGACAACTCCAGCATCTTCGGGTCGATCATGATGAGCCGCACGTCTTCCGGCGTCGCCTTGTACAGCAGCGACAGGATCATCGCGTTGATCGCGACCGACTTGCCCGAACCGGTTGTACCGGCAACGAGCATGTGCGGCGCCTTCGCGAGGTCGGTGACGACCGGATGGCCGGTGATGTCCTTGCCCATCGCGATCGTCAGTTGCGACGGCGAATGCTGATATTCGCGTGCGGCAAGAATTTCCGACAGGCGGATCATCTGACGCTTCGCGTTCGGCAGTTCGAGGCCCATGCAGGTCTTGCCGGGAATCGTCTCGACGACGCGGATCGACGTGAGGCCGAGGCCGCGCGACAGATCCTTCATCAGGCCGACGATCTGGCTGCCGCGCACGCCGAGCGCGGGTTCGATCTCGAAGCGCGTGATCACGGGGCCGGCCGATGCACCGACCACCGTCACCGGCACCTTGAATTCCTGCAGCCGCTGCTCGATCACCTGCGCGGTTTGCGCGAGGTGTTCCTCGGTGATCGTTTCGATGTCGTCGGATGCCGGTTCGAGCAGGTCGAGCGTCGGCAGTTCGACGCTGAACGACGCGGGTGCGTGGAATTCGAACGCGTTCGGGCGCGGCTGACGGACGGGGGTGTCGGCCGGGGGCGGTTCGGTTGCGTCGGTGGCCTCGGTTGCATGGGCCGCGGGTGCGCCGATTGGCGGGATCACGGTCGGCGGCGCCGAACTGACGGCTGCCGGCGTGGCCGGGAGGTTCGTGCCGGGGACGATTGCTGCCGGCGGTGCCGCGGTCGGCGTCGCGGTCACGTCATGCGACATGGTCCAGCCTGCCGACGAAGCGGCAGGGGCGGGCGATGTCGTGAACGTCTGGGTTGCGGCTGCGGCTGAAGGCGCACCCGCGGGCGGGTGGGCCGGAGTGGCGGCGGCCGTGGTGGCCGGAGCGAGCGCGCTGAAGGACGCCGACGTCGTGGTGGACGCGGTGGGCGACACCGGCAAGCTGATTGGCGGCTGCGGGGTGACTGCGCCGGATGAGCCGGATGTAGCGAAGGTCGTGGTCGTTGTACCGGTCGACGTGGTCGCCGTGCTGGCGGGAAGCGTCGATGCCGGCGCGGAAGACGGTGCAGCGTTCGGCGCGGACGTGAAAGCCGCGGGCGTCGCGATGGCGGGCGCCGGTGTGTCCGGCGTCGGCGCGATCGAACCGAACGTCGAACCCGACGCACCGGTCGTCGATGCCGTCACGACGGGCGCAGCGGTCGATGCGGGCGTCGAAGCGCCGGAAAGCGAACCGTAAGTCATGCCCGTAACACCGGCCGGCGATGCCGGCGCGGCGGAAGTAACGGGCGGTGCCGATGCGGCCGGTTGCGTCAGCGAAGCGGACGCGGTGCCGGTTATGCCAACGGGTGAGATGGCGGCGGTAGCGGCGGCGACGCTCGATGCGGGTGTGGATGCTTGTGCAGTCGAGCCATGAGCCGTGTCGGCCAGTGGCGATGCAGCGATGGCCGAAGCCGTCGAAGCTGCGGCAAACGGTTGAGCCGCGGGCGATTTCGGCACTTCCGAAGCGACGGTCGCCGGTGCCGCAGCGGACGGCATCGTCGGGGCTGTCCACTGTGTGGCGGCGGGCGTCGCGCGTTGAGCGCCGGCCGACAGCGGTGCCGCAGGGTCCGCCTCCATTGCCTTGCCAGCTTCCGGTGCAGGCTGCGATCCGGCCGGTGCGGACGTTGCCGCAGTCGACGCGGTCCCGGAAAGCGTGCGGGCAGACGTCTGCGCGATCGACGAAGAGGGCAGCGCAGCGAACGGAACGATGCTTTCGACGGGTGTTACACCGGCGTGCGCATCGGCAACGCCTTGCGGCACGTGGACCGGTGCGGTGCGGTCGATGGCAGCCGCCGGTTGCGCGTCGTCCTTGTCGTCGATATCGACGGACCCGGCCGGCGTGCTGGTGCCGAGGTCGCGAACCGCTGCATCGCCTGTTTGCGTGGAGGCTGAATGAGCGGATTCCGATCCTGCGGTATTCGCCAGCGATTCGGCGATCGGGTTTTCGGTCGACACGTCGAGGGCGGAAACCGGCGCGCTGACAACGTCGTCCCACGGCGCGAGATCGATGGGCGCGTCGAACGACGGCGCGGCTGCGATCCCGAATGCCGGCGCGGCGGGCACATCGTCGACGTGACGGATCTCGTCGTCGGCGTGATGCGAAACCACGCGATCGTCGGTGCCGGTTTCCGGCAGCGCGTGCGATGTAGCGTCGTCGAGCGCAGGGCCCGGCAACTCGCCAGCCGGCGCCTGCGTGATCCGCGATTCGGCCGGCATGAAGGCGTCGAGCACGATCGGCGCGCGATCGTCGTACGCGGGCACGGCATCGTGTTCTTTGTGTGCTGCCGGAACGTTGGTGTCCTGGGCTGCAATGTCATGTGCCGCGGAGGCGAACGCGTTCGACGCGACCGCCGATGCCGCCGATACCGGCGCGGCCACGCTGCCTGCTGCCGCGGCGACGCCGGCCACGGCGGCGGCCGCGGCCGCCGCGTGCGTTGCATCGGCCGACTGTGCGCCGCCCAGCGACGCCCATTGCGCGGTGCTGGCCTCGATCGAACGCAGCGTGTCGTGAACGCTCGGCGCCGGCGTAATCGGCGCGGCCGGCTTCTCGTTCCACGCATAGAGCGGCGCGCGCGCCGGGGCGGGCGGCGCCGGGCGGCGACGTGCGGCGTCCGGCGACTGGCCGGTGGCCGCCGTGCCCGCGACCGGGCGCACCGGCGGACG
>NZ_JAKWFH010000109.1:0-9936 GCF_029522185.1 Burkholderia sp. IO2
GCGCGGGCGCCCGCCGGCCGGCCATTCGCGCGTCGCTGCGGCGCCGCCCGGGCGTCGCGCGCCCGCGGCCACCGCGGCCGGACCGGTTCGGCCGGGATCGGCCCGCGCCAATGGTAAAATGCCGGATTCTCCTTCCCCTCGCTCGACCCGGCCCCAAGGCCCGCCCGATCATGTCCGACACTCGTCCCGATACGCTTTTCGCCCTCACCGCGCTCTCGCCCATCGACGGCCGCTACGCCAGCAAGACCGAAGCGCTGCGCGACTGGCTCTCCGAAGCCGCTTTCATGCGCCACCGCGTCACCGTCGAGGTGCACTGGCTGATCGCGCTGTCGCGCGCCGGCTTCGCGGAAGTCCCGCGCTTCTCCGATGCGTCGGAACAGTTCCTGCTGCAGCTCGCCGAGCGCTTCACCGCGCACGACGCCGCGCGCATCAAGGAAATCGAGCGCGTGACGAATCACGACGTGAAGGCCGTCGAATACTGGCTGAAGGAATCGGTGAAGGGCCAGGCCGAACTCGAGAAGGCGAGCGAATTCATCCACTTCGCGTGCACGTCCGAGGACATCAACAACACGTCGCACGGGATGATGCTCGCCGGCGCGCGCGAACACGTGATCCTGCCGGCGCTGCGCACGGTCTACCAGCGCCTCGTCGCGCTCGCGCACGCCCACGCCGAACAGCCGATGCTGTCGCGCACGCACGGCCAGCCGGCCAGCCCGACGACGCTCGGCAAGGAACTCGCGAACGTCGCGGCCCGCCTCGCCCGCGCGATCACGCGCATCGAGAAGGTCGAGATCCTCGGCAAGATGAACGGCGCGGTCGGCAACTTCAACGCGCACCTGTCGGCGTATCCGGAATTCGACTGGGAAGCGTTCTCGCGCGACGTGATCGAAAACCGCCTGAAGCTCACGTTCAACCCGTACACGATCCAGATCGAGCCGCACGACTACATGGCCGAACTGTTCGACGCGGTCGCCCGCGCGAACACGATCCTGCTCGACCTCGACCGCGACGTGTGGGGCTACATCTCGGTCGGCTACTTCAAGCAGAAGACGAAAGCCGGCGAAATCGGCTCGTCGACGATGCCGCACAAGGTCAACCCGATCGACTTCGAGAACTCGGAAGGCAACCTCGGCCTCGCGAACGCGACGCTGCGCCACCTCGCCGACAAGCTGCCGGTGTCGCGCTGGCAGCGCGACCTGACCGACTCGACGGTGCTGCGCAACATGGGCGTCGCGCTCGGCTACTCGCTGCTCGCGTACGACTCGCTGATCCGCGGCCTCGACAAGCTCGAAGTGAACCCGCAGCGCCTGAACGAAGATCTCGACAACTGTTGGGAAGTGCTCGCCGAGCCGGTGCAGACGGTGATGCGCCGCTACGGCATCGAGAACCCGTACGAGCAGCTGAAGGAACTGACGCGCGGCAAGGGCATCACGCGCGAGGCGCTGCAGGAATTCGTCGGCACGCTGGCGATCCCGCAGGATGCGAAGGAGCGCCTGCTCGCGATGACGCCGGCGTCGTACATCGGCAAGGCCGTCGAACTCGCGAAGCGGATCGCGTAAGCACCGCCGCCTGACGAAAAAAGCCCGATGCGAGCAATCGCATCGGGCTTTTTGCTTGTCGGACGATCAGAACGAAATCATCCGCCCCGGGTTGAGCGCGCTCATCACGCTCATCGCCGCCTTCGCGGCCGGAATCGCGATCGGCGACAACTGCCGGCCAAGCGGAATCGCGCGATGGTCGATGCCCGTGAGCATCGAGAAATCGTCGTTGCGACCGACGAAATCGTCGCAGATCGCCTTGCCGATCCGCACCGTCTGCGCGACGCCGTGCCCGCTCCAGCCCTGCACCATGTACATCGGCACGCGACCGTCGGTCTTGCGGCTGTCGGTCGCCCCGTTCAGCGTGAAGTCGCTGACGCCGCTCCAGCAGTAGTCGAGCGCGAAGCGGCCGTCGTGCTGCGGAAACACCGTGTTCAGCCGCGTCAGCAGATACGCGTTGACGTCGGGCTGCGCCCAGCAGGTGCCGGTGCCCTGCCCGCCGAACAGCAGCCGGTTGCCGCGTACCGGCCGGTAGTAGTCGATCTGGAACTGCGTGTCGTACACCGGCATCCCGGCCGGCATCAGCGTCGCGACGTCGACGTCGAGCGGCGCCGTCACGCTCACGTACGTGAAGAACGGCACGGTGGTCGCCGCGCCGTCGTCGAGCAGCCGGAACGTCGTGTTGTGCAGCGCGAGCACGACGCCGCGGCGCGCGGTGATCGTGCCGCCCGGCGTCGTCGCGACGACGCCCGCGGGCGTCTCGTCGAGCTCGAGCACTTCGGTGCCCTCGTACAGCGCGCCGCCGTTCAGCCGGAAGCCGTGCACGAGGCCGCGCACCAGCGCGAGCGGATGGATCTGCCCGCCGATCGCGTCGATCGCCGCGCCGTGGTACAGCCCCGAGCGCACGTATTCGTCGTGCAGCTGATGGCGGCCGACGAGCGTCACGCCCGCATCGCCGAGATGACGGCGCGCATCCGCGCCGTCGAGCAGCGCGCTCATGTGGCCGGGGTGAACCGCCGCCGTCACGTGGCCGCGCTTGCGGTCGAGATCGAGCGCGTAACGCGCGCCGATCTCGTCGATCAGGTCCATCGACTCGGCCGACGCGAAGCGCCACAGCCGCTTCGCATCGTCGTGCGCCAGGTGGTCGATCATGTCGGCGGCTTCCCAGCGCGCGAGGCCGGGCGTCAGCTGGCCGCCGTTGCGGCCCGACGCGGCCGAACCGACGTGATGCTTGTCGACGAGGATCGTGTCGACGCCCGCTTGCGCGAGATGCAGCGCGGCCGACGCGCCGAGCAAGCCCGCGCCGATCACGAGCACGTCGCACACGATGTCATGCGCGAGCGGCGCGCTGTTTTCATGGCGCGACAGCGACGCTTCGTACCAGTTCGCCGGATGCTCGCCGTCGTAGCGGGCCGGATCGCACCAGTTCCAGTTGTCTTTTTCGATGTTCAGTTGCGTTTGCTCGAAACGCGCTTCGCCCTGGATCAGGGGTTTGTTGTTGGACGTCATGATTGCACTTGCATGGTCTTGGGCCGCCTGTCGATGAGCCTGCTGGCTTCGCGGGTGGGGGCAGCCGGTTCCACATGGGTGTCAACGAGAAAGGGGGCGCGATGGCCCGTGTTGACGGCGGGCACGCTCGTGCCGCCTGGATCCCGGACTGTGCGAAAGCACGTATTGAAAGGTGCCGGGACACCCAATTTCTACACCGCAGAAATAATTCTACAGTGTAGAATAAGCTTTCGTCAAGTTTACAACTGGCGCCGTGCCGGCCTGCCAGCCCGTCTCGATGAAAGACAAACCTGCCCAGGGGCCGCGCGGCCTCGACAAGGACGCGATCGTCGCGGCCGCGCTCGCGCTGCTCGAAGACGTCGGCGAAGCCGCGTTCAGCGTGCGCAAGCTCGCGCAGTCGGTCGGCTGCGACCCGATGAGCGTGCTGTATCACTTCAAGTCGAAGGAAGGCCTGAGCCGCGCGATCGCGAATGCGCTGTCGCGCTCGCTCGTGCCGGTCGATCCTTCCCTGCCGTGGCGCGAACGGCTGCGCGACCTCGCGCGTCAGTACCGCGCACTCGCGTTGCGCTACCCGGCCGCGTTCGCGCTGCTGCAGCGGCACATGAGTACGGGGCCGGCCGATCTCGCGCACATCGAGGCCGTGCATCGCGCGCTGACCGACGCCGGCATCCCGCGTGCGGCGCTGCCGGCGGTATGCGTCGGCTGGTACGCGAGCGTGATCGGCCTCGCCGCCGCCGAAACGGGCGGCCTCACGCGTGCCGCGAACGACGTCGAACTCGCGGAAATGCACGCGCTGTCCGACGCCGGGCATCCGCTCGTCAAGTCGGCCGCCCCGCTCTATGCGCAACTCGATCCGGCCGTCGTGCACGACACGATGCTCGACGTGCTGCTCGACGGGATCGCGCAACGCGCGCGCACGGCCTGACCGGCCCGCGCATCGCAAACGAAAAAGGCGCCCGAAGGCGCCTTTTCCATGACGATGGCCGCGGACCGCGCTCAGTGCTGCTGCGCGAGACCGATCTTCAGCATGACCTGATCGACGATCTGCTCGGGCGTCAGCTCGATGCTGACCTCGATCGCCTCGTCCGGGCCCGGCTCCTCGAGCGTGTCCAGCTGGCTCTTCAGCAGCGACGGATCGAAGAAATGGCCGGTGCGGCTCTTCAGGCGCTCCTGCAACACTTCGAACGAACCCTTCAGATACACGAACCGCACGTCGGTGTCGGCGCCGCGCAGCACGTCGCGGTACGACCGCTTCAGCGACGAGCACGTGAACACGGCCGTCTCGCCCGCGTGCTGCTTTTCCTCGATGGCCGCGCGAATCGTGCGCAGCCACGGCCAGCGGTCTTCATCGGTCAGCGGAATACCGTGGTGCATCTTTTCCTTGTTCGCCGCGCTGTGAAACGCGTCGCCATCGGTATAGCTGCACGACAGGCGTTCCGCCAGCATTTCGCCGATCAGCGACTTGCCGGCGCCCGACACGCCCATTGCGATCAGAATCATTGACTACCCCTTGTTACAGAACCATGCTCAGCAGCAACGTGAAACTGAGACCGAGCACCGAGATGATGGTTTCAAGCAGCGACCAGGTCTTGAACGTCTGACCCACCGTCATCCCGAAGTATTCCTTGATCAGCCAGAACCCGCCGTCGTTCACGTGCGAGAAGATCAGCGAGCCCGAGCCCGTCGCGAGCACCAGCAGCTCCGGGCTGACCGACGCGCCCGACGCCGCCGCGATCGGCGCGACGATACCGCAGGCCGTCGTCATCGCGACCGTCGCCGAACCCGTCGCGAGACGCATCAGCGCCGCGACGAACCAGCCGAGCAGCAGCGGCGACAGGTGCGCATGCTTGGCGGTCTCGACGATCTGCTGCGAGATCCCGCTGTCGCGCAGGACACCGCCGAAGCCGCCGCCCGCGCCGACGATCAGCGTGATCCCGGCGATCGGCGCCAGGCACTCGCCGCAGAACTTCTGGATCTGGTCGCGGTTGAAGCCCTGCAGCTTGCCGAACGTGAAGAAGCTCACGAGCACGGCGATCAGCAGCGCGACGTCCGAGTTGCCGGCAAAGCGCAGCAGGTTGTTCGGCAGCGACTTCGGTGCGAACACCAGGTCGGCCCAGCTGCCGACGAGCATCAGCACGACGGGCAGCAGGATCGTGAACAGCGTGATGCCGAAGCTCGGCAGTTCGCGCTTGCGGCCATCCGCGTTCGAATCGACGAATTGCGACGCGAGCGGGTTGTTTTCCGGCAGCTTCACGAATTTCGAGATCGTCAGCGCGAACAGCGGGCCCGCGATGATCGCGGTCGGCACGCCGACGACGAGACCGAAGGCGATCGTCTTGCCGATGTCGGCGCCGTATTGCTGGACGGCCAGCAGCGCGGCCGGGTGCGGCGGGATCAGCCCGTGCACGACCGACAGGCCGGCCACCATCGGCAGGCCGACGACGAGCAGCGACTTGCCGGTGCGCTTCGCGACGTTGAACGCGATCGGGATCAGCAGCACGAAGCCGACTTCGAAGAACACCGGCAGGCCGACGATGATCGCGACGAACATCATCGCCCAGTGGATGTTCTTTTCACCGAACCAGTCGATCAGCGTGGTCGCGATCCGTTCGGCGCCGCCCGATTCGGCCATCATCTTGCCGAGCATCGTGCCGAGGCCGACGACGATCGCAATGTGGCCGAGCGTGCCGCCGGTGCCCGTTTCGAACGACTTGACGATCTTGTCCATCGGCATGCCGACGACGAGACCGAGGCCGAGCGAGACGATGATCAGCACCAGGAACGGGTAGATCTTGTAGCGCGCGATCATCAGGATCAGCGCGGCAATCGCGATCAGCGTGAATACGAGCAGCATGCTGCCTTGGACGGCCCCCATGTGGCACTCCTCCTAGAATTGTTCGAACCGGGCGAGTCGTTGCGAGTATGCCCGGCTATGCAGGTCTCCGAAACACGGGGGGTACCCACCCCGTCAGGACGCTGAATTTTACTTATCTTTGCGATCCGCGGATAGAACCGGTTCCATCAGCAAAAACCCTCGGTAAAACAAGCACTAACGCTCGCTTTCCGAGGGCTGATTCTTCATTTCATACAAGTATTAACGGGGCAGCTGGCTCGCCGCTTGCGCGAGGCGCGTGACTTCGGCCCAGTCCTGCGCGGCGAGCGCGGCCTTCGGCGTGAGCCACGAGCCGCCGACGCACACGACGTTCGGCAGTTTCAGGAAGTTCGGCGCGGTATCGACCGTGATGCCGCCCGTCGGGCAGAACTTCAGCGCCGGGAACGGACCGTGGAACGCCTGCAGCATCGGCACGCCGCCCGCCTGCTGCGCGGGGAAGAACTTCACGATGTCGTAGCCGAATTCGAGCGCCTGGATGATGTCGCTCGGCGTCATCACGCCCGGCAGCAGCGGCAGGCCCGCGTCGAGCGACGCGAGGTGCAGCTCCTTCGTCAGGCCCGGCGACACGCCGAACGTGGCGCCCGCGCGCTTCGCCTGCGCGCAGTGCTCGGGCTTCGTGATCGTGCCGACGCCGACGACGATGTCGTCCGCGAGCTGGCTCGCGCGCTGGATCGCTTCCAGCCCGGCCGGCGTGCGCAGCGTGATCTCGAGCACCTTCACGCCGCCCGCGTGCAATGCACGCGACACGTTTTCGCCCTGCTCGACCGAGTCGAAGGCGAGCACCGGAATGACCGGGCCCAGCTTCACGATTTCAGCAATCGTCTTCATTGAATTGGCTCCTTGAAATTCATGCGGCGACGCTGACGGCCGTTTCGCCGACCAGCGTCCCGAAAACCGATGCGCCCTGCTCGGCCGGTGCGGCCGCCGCACGGAACACGCCGAACAGTTCACGCCCGAAACCGACTTCGTTGTCGGCCTGGTGCTGCGGCTGCGCGACCGGGCGCGCGTGCCACTCGGCGTCGTCGACCTCGATGTCGAGCACGCCGGCTTCCGCGTCGATCACGAGCATGTCGCCCGTCTTCACCTTGCCGATCGGGCCGGCCAGCAGCGCCTCCGGCGACACGTGGATCACGGCCGGCACCTTGCCCGACGCACCCGACATGCGGCCGTCGGTGACCAGCGCGACGTGGAAGCCCTGATCCTGCAGCACGCCGAGCAGCGGCGTCAAACGGTGCAGCTCGGGCATGCCGTTGGCGCGCGCGCCCTGGAAGCGCACCACCGCGACGAAATCGCGCTTCAGCTCGCCGCGATCGAACGCTTCCTGCACGGCTTCCTGCGAGTCGAACACGATCGCGGGCGCCGTCACCTTGCGGTGCTCGGGCGCGACCGCCGAAATCTTGATCACGCCGCGACCGAGCCGGCCCTGCATCAGGCGCAGGCCGCCGTCCGGCTGGAACGGCTCGCGAATGCCGCGCAGCACCTTCGTGTCGTGGCTCTCGGCCGCGCCGTCGACCCACGTCAGCTTGCCGTCGATCAGCTTCGGCTCCTTCGTGTAGTGCGCCAGCCCCTTGCCGGCGACCGTCGTCACGTCCTCGTGCAGCAGCCCGCCTTCGAGCAGGTTGCGTACCAGGAACGCGACACCGCCCGCCGCGTGGAAATGGTTCACGTCGGCCTTGCCGTTCGGGTAGATCTTCGCGAGCAGCGGCACGACCGCCGACAGCTCGTCGAAGTCGTTCCAGTCGATCAGGATGCCGGCCGCGCGCGCGATCGCGACGAGGTGCAGCGTGTGGTTGGTCGAGCCGCCCGTCGCGAGCAGCGCGACGATCCCGTTGACAATCGCCTTTTCGTCGATCACATGGCCGATCGGCGTGTAGTGGCCGCGCTCGACGGTCAGGTCGAGTACGCGGCGCGCGGCCTCGGCCGTCAGCGCGGTGCGCAGCGGCGTGTGCGGGTGAACGAAGGCCGAGCCCGGCAGGTGCAGCCCCATCAGCTCCATCAGCATCTGGTTGCTGTTCGCGGTGCCGTAGAACGTGCAGGTGCCGTGGCCGTGATACGCGGCCGATTCGGCTTCGAGCAGCGCGTCGCGGCCGACCTGGCCGGTCGCGAACTGCTGGCGGATCTTCGCCTTGTCGTCGTTCGACAGGCCGCTCGTCATCGGGCCGGCCGGCACGAAGATCGTCGGCAGGTGGCCGAACTGCAGCGCGCCGATCAGGAGGCCCGGCACGATCTTGTCGCAGATGCCGAGGCAGAGCGCCGCGTCGAACATGTTGTGCGTGAGCGCGATCGCCGTGCCCATCGCGATCGCTTCGCGCGAAAACAGCGACAGCTCCATCCCCGGGTTGCCCTGCGTGACGCCGTCGCACATCGCCGGCACGCCGCCCGCGAACTGCGCGACCCCGCCGTTCTCGCGCGCGGCGGCCTTGATGATGTCGGGGAAGTCCTTGTACGGCGCATGCGCGGACAGCATCTCGTTGTACGAGGACACGATGCCGATGTTCGGCTCGCGGATCGCCTTGATCGCGAACTTGTCGTTACCCTCGAGGCCCGCGAAGCCGTGCGCGAGATTCGCGCACGACAGCGCGCCGCGTGCCGGGAACTTGCCTTGCGCGCCGTCGATGCGCTGCAGATAGGCGGAACGGGTCGATTGGCTGCGGGCGATCACGCGTTCGGTGACCTTCGCCAGAGTGGGGTGCAGCGACGTCATGCTGGGCGCTCCTGTATGCCGGCCGACACCGGCGGTTGGAATCGTGGGGACGGTCGAGCTTCGTCGATCGAACGAAGGCAGTCTAGTAGAAAAACTACAAGCACGCAATGTGGTTTCGCGCCCTCGCAACCGTTATTCCCGCCACCAGCAAGGCTTTAATCAGTGAAAACCCTAATCCACCTTACTCGACCCACGCCGAAACTCCTGCAATATCGCTAGTATTTTTATGTAGATTTTCTACAATTCGATTGCGATACACTCCCGCATCCGAACCCGATTTCCACGTGCCGTCCCATGCTGCCCCGCATTGAAGCGATCCGCCCCGAGCTGCGCCCGTCCGAGCGCAAGCTCGCCGACTACATCCTCGCCGCGCCGCGCGAGGTGCTCGACCTCGCGATGACCGAGTTGTCGACCCGCGCCGGCGTCAGCCAGCCGACGATCGCGCGCTTCTGCCAGGCGCTCGGCTGCAGCGGCTTTCGCGAATTCAAGATCCGGCTCGCGCAGAGCGTCGCGCCGGGCGTGTCGTCGGTGTACCGCGACGTCGAGCCCGACGAACCCGCGCCGGGCATCATCGGCAAGGTGTTCGACCGCACGATCGGCGCGCTGATCGAGGTGCGCAACAGCCTGTCGGCGGGCAGCGTCGCCGACGCGATCGCGCTGCTGTCGAACGCGTCGCGGATCGAGTTCTATGGCGCCGGCGGCTCGGGCATCGCCGCGCAGGACATCCAGCACAAGTTCTTCCGGCTCGGCGTGCCGAGCGTCGCGTACTCGGATCCGCACACGTTCTCGATGTCGTCGGCGCTGCTCGGGCCGCACGACGTCGTCGTCGCGATCTCGAACACCGGCCGCACGCGCGACATCGTCGACGCCGCGCGCTCCGCGCTCGCGTGCGGCGCGAAAGTCGTCGCGATCACGCAAAGCCATTCGCCGCTCGCGAAGCTCGCGACGGTCAGCCTCGCGTCGAACGTCGCCGAGGAAACCGACGTGTTCTCGCCGATGACGTCGCGGATGTCGCATCTCGCGATCGGCGACATCCTCGCGGTCGGCGTCGCGCTGTCGCGCGGGCCGGCGCTGATGGAACGGGTCGGCCGCGCGAAGGAAGCGATCACGCGGCGCCGGATCGACGACCCGACGAAGGAGTAGCGGTCGCGACGACGCCGCGCGTAATCGGCATAGGGGACGGCCATGAGGCCGTACCCCTGCCACACCACCCGGCATGCGGGTCCGCACCGGGCGGTTCGGGAAGTTGAGGTTATGAGAGTCGGGGCACACCCAGCCGATCGAAGTACGCG